>NZ_JBJJLN010000039.1:0-42792 GCF_046230725.1 Pseudomonas sp. KCJK9000
CGTATTGGCCGGGAAACCCGCGCCACACAGATTGCGCAGGCTTGCAGATAAGCCACAACCTGTGGGAGCGACTTAAGCCACTAATCGGCCGTCGACAGTTGCTCCCACCCGTTGAGCTATCGCTTCGAGCGTGCCGTCAAGCGATGCTGGCCAGCAGCTTTTCCCATTCCTTGTTCTCTTTCTTGGACACACCACCGAGCAGGTCGAGGGCCTGACGCAAGCGGTAGCGGGTCAGATCAGGGCCGAGGATTTCCATGGCATCGAGCACCGACACCGAGCTTGCCTGGCCGGTAATGGCCGCGAACATCAGCGGCATGGCGTCGCGCAGCTTCAGTTCCAGCGCCTGGACCACGGCCTGGATGCAATCGGTGATACGCTCTTTCTCCCACTGCCGCAGGCTCTCGAGCTTCCACAGGATCAACTGCATCACCTGGCGCACTTGGTCAGCGGACAGCTTCTTGCTTTCGAACAGCTTGGCATCGAGCTTGAGGCCGCCTTCGAAGAAGAAAACACCCAGCGGCGCGATCTGGCTGAAGGTTTCGACACGACCCTGCACATGGGGGGCGATCTTCATCATGTAATCGCTGTTGAACGCCCACTTTTGCACGCGTGCGGCAAACTCCTGCACTGGCAGCTCGCGCAGCCATTGGCCGTTTAGCCAGGACAGCTTCTCGATGTCGAAGATCGGCCCCCCCAGAGAGATGCGCGACAAGTCGAAATGCTCGACCATTTCAGCCAAGGAAAACTTCTCACGCTCGTCGGGCATCGACCAGCCCATGCGGCCGAGGTAATTGAGCATTGCCTCGGGCATGAAACCCATGCGCTCGTAGAAAGTCACCGAGGTCGGGTTCTTGCGCTTGGACAACTTGGACTTGTCGGGGTTACGCAGCAGTGGCATGTAGCAGAGCTTGGGTTGCTCCCAACCAAAGTACTCGTAAAGCTTGATCAGCTTCGGTGCCGACGGCAGCCACTCTTCGCCGCGCAGCACATGGGTGATACCCATCAGGTGGTCATCGACCACGTTGGCCAAGAAGTAGGTCGGCAGGCCGTCGTTCTTCATCAGCACCTGCATGTCCATGCGGTCCCATGGAATCTCGACATCGCCACGCAGCATATCCGGGACTACGCAGATACCTTCGCTCGGTACCTTCATACGGATCACGTGGGGCTCGCCTGCGGCAAGACGGCGCTGGACTTCCTCGTCGCTGAGCAACAGCGCACGGCCGTCATAGCGCGGGGTTTCACCACGGGCCATCTGCTCGGCGCGCATCTGTTCCAGCTCTTGGGCCGTACAGAAGCAGTAGAAGGCATGGCCGGCATCGACCAATTCCTTGGCGTATTTGGCGTAGATCTCGCCACGCTCGCTCTGCCGGTATGGGCCGTGCGGGCCACCGACATCCGGGCCTTCGTTCCATTCGATGCCAAGCCAGCGCAAGGCATCGAAGATCTGCTGCTCCGACTCGCGTGTGGAGCGTAGCTGGTCGGTGTCTTCGATACGCAGGATGAACTCACCGCCATGCTGCTTGGCGAAGCAGTAGTTGAACAGGGCGATGTAGGCGGTGCCGACATGGGGGTCGCCCGTGGGCGATGGCGCGATACGCGTGCGAACGGTGGTCATGGAGGGTCTCGAACGAAAGATGAAACAAAGGCGGGATGTTAGCAGGGAGCAGGCACTGGGCTCCAGCAATGGCGCGAACGCCACTTGTCTAATGGCTATCTGCCGCTGTTAAATTTACTTACATTTCTGGAACGATAGTCCTCATGCCTGCCCAACTCAAACGCCGCCTGGCGATCTTTTTCGCCCTGGTAGCCCTCATCGCCTTGGCCTTCCTGGCAGAGTGGTATCTACGCGGCCGCTTCTACGAAAGCACTGACAATGCCTATGTTCAGGGCGAAATCACCCGCATTTCCAGCCAGCTCGGTGCACGCATCGACGGGGTACTGGTCGACGACAATCAGCATGTCAACAAGGGCGACCTGCTGGTGCGCCTGGAGGCGGCCGACTTCGAACTGGCCGTGGCACGTGCCCGAGCAGCCTTAGCCACACGCGAGGCCGAATACGCCCAGGCGCAAAGCCGGTTGACCCAACAGAGCAGCTTGATTGCCGCCGGGCAGGCTCAAGTGGCAGCCAATCAGGCCACGCTCGAGCGCTCGCGGCTGGACCTGGGCCGCGCCGAGAAACTGCGCAAGCCTGGGTTCATCTCCGAAGAACGGGTGACTACCCTGTCGGCCGAGAATCATGTGGCCGGCGCCCAAGTGGATAAGGCCCGCGCTGACCTGCAGAGCCAACGCCAGCAGATCAACGCTCTGAGTGCCGACCTCAAACGCCTTGATGCGCAGATCGCCAATGCCCGAGCCGACGTGGCCCAGGCAGAGCTGAACCTTGCCCGTTGCGAGATACGCGCACCTTTGAGCGGCACCATCGGCCAGCGTAACGCCCGCAGCGGCCAGGTGGTGCAGGCAGGCGCCTACCTGCTGTCGATCGTGCCCGATGAAAATATCTGGGTGCAGGCCAACTTCAAGGAGACTCAGATTGGCAAGATGCACCCCGGGCAGCGTGCCACCCTGTTGTTCGACAGTTATCCCGACACCCCGATCGAAGGCCGCGTCGATAGCCTGTTCGCGGCGTCCGGCGCACAGTTCAGCCTGTTGCCGCCTGATAACGCCACCGGCAACTTCACCAAAGTGGTACAGCGCATTCCGGTGAAATTGACCTTCGCCGCCGACAACCCCCTGCACGGGCGCATTCGCCCGGGTATGTCGGTGACTGCCACCGTCGATTTGCGCCACGAGGATGATGGCCGCGATGGCCGGTGATCAACTGCAGCGCCCCACTGCCGAGCCAACACGGCGCGACTGGATAGCGGTGATGAGCGTGATGCTCGGTGCGTTCATGGCCGTGCTGGACATCCAGATCACCAACTCCTCGCTCAAGGACATCCAGGGAGCGTTGTCGGCCACGTTGGAAGAAGGCTCGTGGATTTCCACCTCGTATCTGGTAGCGGAGATCATCATGATTCCGCTGACCGCATGGCTGGTGCAGTTGCTGTCGGCGCGACGTTTGGCGGTCTGGGTGTCAGGTGGCTTCCTGTTGTCCTCATTGCTGTGCTCGATGGCCTGGAACCTGGAGAGCATGATCCTGTTCCGCGCCCTGCAGGGCTTCACAGGTGGTGCCTTGATTCCGCTGGCCTTCACGCTGACCCTGATCAAGTTGCCCGAACATCACCGCGCCAAAGGCATGGCCATGTTCGCCATGACGGCGACGTTCGCCCCTTCGATTGGCCCCACCTTGGGAGGGTGGCTAACTGAAAACTGGGGCTGGGAATATATTTTCTACATCAACATCCCACCCGGGCTGGTGATGATCGCCGGCTTGCTCTACGGCCTTGAGAAAAAGCCGGCGCATTGGGAACTGCTCAAAAGCACCGACTATGCCGGCATCGTCACGCTGGGCCTTGGCCTGGGCTGCCTGCAAGTCTTTCTCGAGGAGGGTCACCGCAAGGATTGGCTGGAGTCGAATCTGATCGTCGGCCTTGGCGCCGTAGCTTTGGTCAGCTTGATCACGTTCGTAATCGTGCAGTTTTCCAAGGCACAACCGCTTATCAACCTGCGCATTCTGGGCAATCGTAACTTCGGGCTGTCGAGCATCGCCAGCCTGGGCATGGGCGTGGGCCTGTATGGCTCGATTTATCTGCTGCCGCTATACCTGGCACAAATCCAAGGCTATAACGCGCTACAGATCGGCGAAGTGATCATGTGGATGGGCATTCCGCAGTTATTTCTGATCCCGCTGGTGCCGCAGCTGATGAAGATCGTGCCACCCAAGCTGCTGTGCGCGCTGGGCTTCTGCTTGTTCGGGGTGGCCAGCTTCGGTTCGGGGGTGCTGAACCCAGACTTCGCCGGACCTCAGTTCAACCACATCCAGATCATCCGCGCCCTCGGCCAACCGATGATCATGGTGACCATTTCGCTGATTGCCACGGCCTACATCCAGCAGCAAGATGCTGGCTCGGCGTCGAGCCTATTCAATATTCTGCGAAATCTAGGCGGTGCGATCGGCATCGCTTTGTTGGCCACCCTGCTGGATGCCAGAACCAAAGTGTACTTCGACTATTTGCGCGAATCGGTGGTACCGAGCAACCCGCAAGTGGCGGAGCGCCTTGCCCAATTGGCAGAGCGGCTGGGCAGTGACAGTGCGGCGCTTGGCAAGCTCAGCGAGATCACCCATCAGCAGGCGCTGATCATGGCCTATAACGACGCGTTTCACCTTGTGGGAATAGGTTTGGCGGTGAGCATGGTCGCCGTGTTGCTGACCCGCAAGCTGCCCCAGGGGCTAAAAGCGGGTGAGGCTCACTAGGCCCTGTATGACAGGCCTCGCTGCTGGGGTGAAGCTGCATTGAAAGCCTGCGTTCGATGCTGATTTAAAAACCGCAAACGCCGCTTTCTTCGGCTGTTAGTGCCCTAGCCCGACCTGCAATTCACACAGTGAGGGTTCAAGTTGCGCATACCACCCTGTTCGCGCACGACCCAGCAACTGCAGGTTGCGCACCTCTGTGGGGCGGCTCAACCCGCGAAAAGCTGGGTGATGATCAACTGGTGATCAGGCGCTCGCGCAGCTTGGTAATCTCGTCGCGTAACTGCGCGGCAGCCTCGAACTCCAGGTCGCGTGCAAACTGCATCATCTTCTCTTCCAGTTGTTTGATGCGTTTGGTGATTTCGCCTGGTGTGCGCAGCTCGGCCTCGTAGCGGGCGCTCTCCTCGGCTGCCTTTGCCATGCCCTTGCGCTTCTTGCTGCGCGCACCGGGCACGGTGGCACCCTCCATGATATCGGCGATGTCCTTGACCACACCCTTTGGCACGATGCCATTGGCCTGGTTGAAGGCAATTTGTTTCTCGCGACGCCGCTCGGTTTCGTCGATGGCACGCTGCATGGAGCCAGTGATGCTGTCGGCGTATAGAATCGCCCGGCCATTGAGGTTGCGCGCAGCACGGCCGATCGTCTGAATCAGCGAACGCTCGGAACGCAGGAAACCTTCCTTGTCGGCATCGAGGATCGCCACCAGCGACACCTCGGGCATATCCAGGCCCTCGCGCAGCAGGTTGATACCCACGAGCACATCGAAGGTGCCCAAACGCAGATCCCGGATGATCTCGACCCGCTCGACGGTATCGATGTCGGAGTGCAGGTAACGCACCCTGACATCATGGTCGGCCAGGTAATCGGTAAGGTCTTCGGCCATGCGCTTGGTAAGCGTGGTTGCCAGAACCCGATCGCCCTCAGCCACACGCTTGCGGATCTCCGACAGCAGGTCGTCGACCTGGGTGAGCGCCGGGCGCACCTCCACTTGCGGGTCGACCAGACCGGTCGGGCGCACCACCTGCTCGACCACCCGGCCGGCATGTTCGGCTTCGTACGGGCCCGGGGTGGCCGAAACGAAAATAGTCTGTGGACTGACAGCCTCCCACTCGTCGAAACGCATCGGCCGGTTGTCAAGCGCTGACGGCAGCCGGAAGCCGTATTCGACCAGGGTTTCCTTGCGCGAGCGGTCGCCTTTGTACATGGCGCCGACCTGGGGCACGCTGACGTGGGACTCGTCGATCACCAGCAGCGCATCGGCCGGCAGATAGTCGTACAGGGTGGGCGGCGGCGCCCCGGCCGGGCGGCCGGACAGGTAGCGCGAGTAGTTTTCGATACCGTTGCAATAGCCAAGCTCGAGGATCATTTCCAGATCGAAGCGGGTACGCTGCTCCAGGCGCTGAGCCTCGACCAGCTTGTTGGCCTTGTGCAGGTACTCAAGACGATCCGCCAGCTCTTCTTTGATGCCCTCCACCGCCTGCAGCAAGGTTTCTCGTGGCGTCACGTAGTGGCTCTTGGGGTAGAAGGTGAAGCGTGGCAGCTTGCGAAACACCTCGCCGGTCAGCGGATCGAAGGCTGCGATGTTATCCACTTCATCATCGAACAGCTCGATGCGGATAGCCTCAAGGTCCGATTCAGCCGGGAAGATGTCGATGACGTCGCCGCGCACCCGGAAAGTGGCACGGGCAAAGTCCATTTCGTTGCGGGTGTACTGCAGGTCGGCCAGACGGCGCAGCAAGGCGCGCTGGTCGAGTTTGTCGCCGCGGTCCACGTGCAGCACCATCTTCAGGTACGTCTCGGGGCTGCCCAGGCCGTAAATACATGACACCGTAGTGACGATGATCGCATCGCGGCGCTCCAGCAACGCCTTGGTAGCCGACAGACGCATCTGCTCGATGTGGTCGTTGATCGAGGCATCCTTCTCGATGAAGGTATCCGACGACGGCACATAGGCTTCTGGCTGGTAATAATCGTAGTAGGAGACGAAGTATTCGACGGCGTTGTTGGGGAAGAACGCCTTGAACTCGCCATACAACTGCGCCGCCAGCGTCTTGTTTGGCGCCAGTACCAGGGTCGGCCGCTGTACCTGCGCAATGACGTTGGCGATGCTGAAGGTCTTGCCCGAACCAGTCACCCCAAGCAGCGTCTGGTGTGAGAGGCCGGCCTCGATGCCTTCGACCATCTGACGGATGGCCTCGGGCTGGTCGCCTGCCGGCTGGAAACGGGTGACGAGCTGAAACTCGGACATGACGGACCTCGCGGCAACGCAGTAACTGTAAATTTAGCCAGTAGTCTATACCCAAAAACGCCCGAAGTGGGCCGGATTCAAGGCCAGGCTGTCAGCGCACATTACGGTTGACCGGGCAATTGGACCAACGGTCGAAAAATATTTGCGCAAATCGCCGGAAAACCTGCGCCAGGCTGTCGCAGTGACCGGTCGGTATCACTATACTGACTCCCCGTTTGTGCACCGCTTCAGTGCATTCGGCTGGAGCGTGTACGCCCTATCACTCTCCAATCAGAGCCGAAGTAACAATGAGCCTGTTTTCCGCTGTCGAGCTGGCACCCCGCGACCCTATTCTGGGCCTCAACGAAGCTTTCAACGCCGACCCACGTACCGACAAGGTCAACCTGGGCGTAGGCGTTTATTGCAATGAGGAAGGCCGCATTCCGCTGCTGCGCGCCGTGATCGAAGCCGAAACTCAGCGTGCCGCCCAGCACGCCTCGCGCGGCTACCTGCCTATCGATGGGATCGCCACCTACGACCAGGCTGTGCAGAAGCTGCTGTTCGGTGCCGGGTCGCCGTTGCTGGCCGCTGGTCGTGTGGTCACCGTGCAAGCCGTTGGCGGCACTGGCGCCCTGAAGATCGGTGCCGACTTCCTCAAGCGCATCTCGCCGAACGCGGTGGTGGCCATCAGCGACCCGAGCTGGGAAAACCACCGTGCGCTGTTCGAAAGCGCAGGTTTCCCGGTGCAGAACTATCGGTACTACGATGCGCCGAGCAACGACGTCAACCGTGCCGGCATGCTCGAAGACCTCAATGCATTGCCGTCCGGCTCGATCGTGGTGCTGCACGCCTGCTGCCACAACCCAACCGGCGTCGACCTGAGCCTGGAAGACTGGAAGAACGTGCTGGAAGTGGTCAAGGCCAAAGGTCACGTGCCGTTCCTCGACATGGCCTACCAGGGGTTCGGTGACGGCATCGCCGAAGACGCCTTCGCCGTGCGCCTGTTCGCCGAATCGGGCATGGAGTTCTTCGTCTCCAGTTCGTTCTCCAAGTCGTTCTCGCTGTATGGCGAACGCGTCGGGGCGCTGTCGATCGTCACTGCCTCCAAGGACGAAAGCACCCGCGTGCTGTCGCAGGTCAAGCGCGTGATCCGCACCACCTACTCCAACCCGCCGACCCACGGCGCCACGATCGTCGCGACAGTGCTCAACAGCGCCGAACTGCGCCAGATGTGGGAGACCGAACTGGGCGAAATGCGTGAGCGTATTCACGGTATGCGCAAGCAGATGGTGGCGCTGCTGGCCGAATACGGCGCCAACCGCGACTTCAGCTTCGTTGGCCGCCAGGTGGGTATGTTCTCCTACTCGGGCCTGACCGTTGAGCAGGTTGCGCGACTGAAGAACGACTTCGGCATCTACGCACTGGATACCGGCCGTATCGCCGTCGCCGCGCTGAACCAGAGCAACATCCATGTGGTCACCAAGGCCATCGTTCAAGTGCTGTAACTGATTGATTTGTCAGGAGGAGGCTTGACTTCCTCCTGGCAGACGGTAAGATACGCGCACATTCCGCGATAGCTCAGTCGGTAGAGCAAATGACTGTTAATCATTGGGTCCCTGGTTCGAGTCCAGGTCGCGGAGCCAAACACTGAAAAAGCCCCCGATTGCGCAAGCATCGGGGGCTTTTTCGTTGCCTGGCTAAACGGCTATTGTGCCGATGAGATCCAGCGCCGGCACGTTGTGGCAAAAATTTCTCAGCAAGGGCGCCCGATTGGGTAGAACTCGCCGTTGCTCCAAACCCCGAGCCACTCCTGGTCGTCGATCATGCGCGGCACGGCCAGATCGACCATCTGGTAAAACACATTGCGATGAATCAGCGCCTCCAGATTCGTGCGCATCAAGATATAAGGCGCCGGCTCTTGAGTGACCGGATCGGTTTCGACCCGCAGCGGGTTTTGCGGCCCAGCGTCGACCTGATCCTCAACATTGCTGGTAAAGCGCAGCACCTGCGCCTGGCCACTGCCCAGCACTTGCAGCGCTACCGCCACGAACGGCGCGTCGTCCACCCGGATACCGACCTTCTCTACCGGCGTCACCAGGAAATAATCATCGCCGTCGCGGCGCATGATTGTAGAAAACAGGCGAACCATCGCCTTGCGCCCGATCGGTGTACCCAGGTAGAACCAGGTGCCGTCCCGGGCGATCCGCATGTCGATGTTGCCGCAGAAATCCGGGTGCCACAGATGCACCGGCGGCAGGCCTTTATGCTTGGGGATCTGCGCCAGTAGGTCGTTGGCCTTGCCGGAATCGCTCATACGCTGCCCTTACTCGCTCATGCCCAGAAGGCTACGAGCGTACTCGCGCATGGGCCTTGCGAGCAAATCCTGAGGCGATTGGTCATGGAACGTCAACAAACCGCCACGGCTCTTGATCCGCGCGGTGTCGATCAGGTAACGCGTATTGGTTTCGATAAGCATCATCTGAACTACCCCAGTGTCCCAACCGAGGCGGTCGACAGCCTGCTCGTCGTACCATTCGTCGCCATTGCCAATACGGTCATCGCTGCGGGCGAAGCGGGTATAGAGCACATAATCGGCGCCGAACGACCGGGCTTGGGCGATCGCTTCCTCAAGCCCCAGCGGCCCTTGGGCGCGACGCACCAGCGGGAAATACTCGACAAATCCTTTGAAGGCCTCCTCGGCTACCACATTTTGCTTTGGCACCGGGCCTTTACCGGGCGGCATGAACGCGCCTTGGCCGATGAATATGAACGAGTCAGGCTGCAGGCGAATCGACAGCGTTCGGCGGGTATCGCTATGGTCCAGCAAACCGGCATCGCTCATATGGTAACGGACGCCCTCGCCCATATCGCTGACATTCATGCAGCCGCCCAGCGCCATCAGCGCCAGCAGCAAAACCAGGCTACGCATCTTTCCTCCAGTGGCCGGTGACGAAAAACCGGCGAATAGCCGGCGGATGCAGCTTTTGCGCCAGCTTCAGCCGCCTATCACCTTCATCACCATCACGTCACCGGAAAACGCCAGCTCCTGCTTGTCTGCCAGGGCCTTCACCAACAACCGTTGCAGCGCGGGCAGTGCCAGATGGCGGGGTTTTTCCAGCAGGTCGGCGACATAGTGGCGGTTGCTCGAAGACAGGCAGCCGTGTAACCAGCCAGTGGAGGATAGCCGCAGGCGCGAGCAGGTACGGCAGAACGGCACGCTTTCATTGGCGATGACGCCGAAATGGCCGTGCCCGGGGATCTGATAGCGCAGTGCGGTAGCATCGACCGCAGCATCGACTTGCTCAAAGCCGTACCGGCTACCGATCACATCGAGCAAAGCTTCGAGCCCAACGAACTGTTGCACGAAGGCCTTGTTATCCCGAGCCAGATGCCCCATACGCATCAGCTCGATGAAGCGCAGCTCAAAGCCTCGGGCCATGCAGTACTCGAGCATGGGTAATACCTGCTCAAGATTCTGACCACGCATTGGCACCATGTTGACCTTGATTCGCATGCCTGCGGCGCTGGCTTGGTCCATGCCCGCCAACACACTGCCCAGATCCCCGCCGCGAGCAATGCGGCGGAACGCCATGGGGTCCAGGGTATCAAGGGACACATTCAGGCGCCGAATGCCGGCTGCCTGTAACTGGGGCAGCTTGCGTGCCAGCAATTGCCCGTTGGTGGTAAGGGCAATGTCGTCGAGCCCGAGCTTGGCCACCGCCGTGAGAAACTCATCCAACCGCGGACTGACCAAGGGTTCGCCGCCGGTAATGCGCAAACGCTCGATGCCAGCCGCCTCAACCAGGTAGGCGACACCCCGGGCCAGAGCTTGGGCGGACAATTCATCCTGAGCCGCGACCAGACGCTTGCCATCCGGCACACAATAGCCGCAAGCGTAGTTGCAGGCAGCCGTCAGGCTGACGCGCAGATTGCGAAAACGCCTGCCTTGACGATCGACGATCATGGGTAACTCCAGCATGGATGAATCGGGCCGGCAAAACTTGACTCAAGAATCAGGTTTTTGCAAGCCCCATTTCATGCCAGACTCACCCGCTCATGCACCGCTTGATCAGTGACTAGGTTCCGGATCACGTTTGCGCTTGTTGCCCATGCGCACGCCGATGTCCATGAGGAACTGGAAGAAGCCCTCCTGATCCTCAAGCACATTGCTCCAGAACGGCGAGTGATACAGCGCCACAGCACCGTGCACCAATGCCCAGGCAGCGCAGTAGTGAAAGTACGGCGGTACGTCTTCGAGCTTGCCTTCGCTGATGCGGCCCTTTATCAGTTGAGTCAGGCGGTCGAAGTTGGACGCACGGATGCTGTGCAGCTGCTCGACCATTTCCGGCACCTGATTACCCTTGACCACCTTTTCTTCGAGGCGATCGAACAGCCGATAACGCTGTGGGTCGCGCATACGGAACTCGAAATAGGCGCGCGACAGTGCTTCTTTGTCGCGGTCGACATCGGCCGAATGCAGCAGTGCATTCAGGTCACGCTCGTAATCGAGCATCAACCGCAGGTAAATCTCGGCCTTGGACTTGAAATGCTTGTAGATCGTGCCTTTGCCGATACCTACAGCATCGGCGATCATCTCGACGGTGACGCTGTCTTCACCCTGTTCGAGGAACAGCTTCAGGGCTGTGTCGAGGATTTCCTGTTCGCGGCGGCGAAATTCACGGACCTTACGAGGTTCTTTCTGCATAGGAAGGACTGGATGACATTGAAGCGGTTTATTATGCCTAACTTGCAGCAAATTGCACGGATCATCCACGCATGTCTATGTTTCATGATGAGATCGGGCTGGCTAGCGAGGCAACTGCTCAGGCAAGCGACCATGATCAGCAGCCCACACCCGCTGCGCTCAGGACCGCCGCCCCCACGTCAGAATGCCCGTGCCATGCGTTCAGAGAGGAAGGAACGGCGCGCGTATTCCAAATCTGTTTAAAAAACGTACAGAAAGCACTGGCACGGCGGAAATCATGGCCAATACTTAAAGTGTTGGCGCGGCGCATCCCCCCAAGTGGCGCGCCGATAAAGGTGCTCAGGGACCGCGTACCTTTGTTTTACTCCTAATGGTCTTAACCCGGATTCCCCCCCCAGAACCCGGGTTTTTTTTGCCCAGGCAGCGGGGAAAGGGTCACCGTACTCGAGCTTGGGGGAACAGGCGCTTGAAGTTGTTCGTCGTTTGTTCAGCCAACTGCTCGTAGCTGACGCCGCGCAACGATGCTACATACTCGGCCACTTCGCGCACATACTGGGGCAAGTTCGGCTTGCCGCGATGCGGGATGGGTGCCAGGTAGGGCGAGTCGGTTTCGACCAGCAGGCGATCGACCGGTACCTGCCGAGCCACCTCACGCAGGGCCTCGGCATTGCGGAAGGTGACGATTCCCGATAGCGAAATGTAGTAACCCAGCTCCAGCGCTGCCTTGGCCATCTGCCAGTCTTCGGTGAAGCAGTGCAACACACCTGCCTGGGGCAAGTTGGCTTCACGCAGTAAGGCCAAAGTATCGGCCTGCGCAGCACGGGTATGCACGATTACCGGCTTGCCAGTCTGGCGCGAGGCCTCCAGATGCAGTCGGAACGACGCCTGCTGCAACTCGGCGGCTTCGGGTTCGTAGTGATAGTCAAGGCCCGTCTCACCGATCGCTACCACGTGCGGATGGGCAAGCTCGCCCAGCAGCCATTGCAGCGCTGGAGTTTCCCCGGGCGCGAGGTCCAGCGGATGCACGCCCACGGAGCAATCGACATCGGGGTACTGTTCACTCAGCGCCTTCACCGCACCGGCGTTTTCAGCACTGACACCGATGCACAGAAAATGCCCTACCCCACGCTCCCGCGCTGCCTGCAATGCAGCGTCGAGGGAGCCCTGGTGGGCGCTCAGGTCAAGACGGTCGAGATGGCAATGGGAATCTACGAGCATGGCAAACGGCACACATGAGAGAATGGAAAATCAACGAGAACCCGGCAGTTGCACCCAGTGGGCCAGTAGCGCCTCTAGCAGCAATACGCGATTGAGGTTGGCTTTGCCCAGCACCTTCTGTCGCTGCTCTAGGACCCAGGCCTGGGTTTGCAGCACTTTATCTTGGCGGGCCTTCTGCGCCAGGTACTGCACGACCTTGCGCATATCGGCCAAGCCCAGGCCCTCTTCATCCTGGGTCAACTGGTAGCGCAGAATCAACTGCGACCATTCAAAGAACCAGTCGAACAATAGCAACAACGGTACACTGCCCCAGGCCTCGGCCAATTGGCTCGGCGACTGCTGCTGCTTGAGCAGCTTTTTGACACCATCGGTCACCAGAGCACGCTGCTCCCGAATACCTTGAGCCTGCAGGGTCGCAGCCCTTAGTGGCGACCCTGCAGCCAGGGTCAGCAGTTCCTGACGCTCGGATTCATCACAATCGGGTAGCGCCGAGGCCAGCCATGCCTGGCTATGCTCAACGCTCGGCTGGGGGCACGCCACTTGCTGGCAGCGGCTTTTGATGGTCGGCAGCAGGCGACTGGGCTGGTGACTGACCAAAAGCAGCACAGTATCGCCAGACGGCTCCTCAAGGCTTTTGAGCAAGGCATTGGAGGCATTGACGTTCATTGCCTCGACCGGCTCGATCAAGACCACTTTACGCCCGCCCAGTTGCGCGGTCTGCACGACGAACGACACCAGTTCGCGTACCTGGTCCACTTTGATCGGCTTTTCAGCCTCTTCAGGTTCCAGTACGAAGTTGTCCGGATGGCTACCAGCCTTGAGCAGCAGGCAAGACTTGCACTGGCCGCAGGCATCCAGCCCATGTGGCTGCTGGCACAGCAACCGCGCCATCAGCCGCTCGGCCAGCGCACGCTTACCAATACCCTGCGGCCCGTGTAGCAGGTAGGCATGGGCATGGCGTTCACGGCCGGCCAGTTGCTGCCAAAGCGCCTGCTGCCAGGGATAGGCCTCAGCCACGGCAGCGCTCCACGATAGCGGGCAGCAGCACATCGATGGCGCGCTGTACCGCTTCAAGCGGCTGCGCCGCATCGAGCAGGGTATAGCGTCGCGGCTCGGCCTGGGCGCGCTGCAAATAGGCCTGGCGCACGGCCTCGAAGAACGCTTGCCCCTCCTGCTCGAAACGATCCAGGCGACCACGCGCAGCGGCACGGGCCAGGCCGACTTCAACTGGCAGATCGAAGACCAGGGTCAGGTCCGGGCGCAGATCACCCTGCACGAAGCGCTCAAGCTCAGCGATACGCGCCACGGACAACCCACGGCCACCACCTTGGTAGGCATAGGTAGCGTCGGTAAATCGATCGCACAAGACAACGGCACCACGGGCCAAGGCCGGGCGAATCACCTGGGCCAGGTGCTGGGCACGGGCAGCGAACACCAGCAGCAGTTCTGTATCTGCCGCCATCAGCTCATCACTGGGCGCCAACAGCAGCTCACGGACCTTCTCGGCCAGCGGGGTGCCGCCAGGCTCGCGCGTCAGGACCACGTCCAGGCCCTGCTCCCCCAGGCGCGCGGCCAGGTAATCACGGTTGGTGCTCTTGCCCGCGCCTTCGGGGCCTTCCAAAGTAATAAACAAGCCGCTCACAGGCAGTCCTTAGTGTTGGTCGTCGGGCGTTGGCGCATCTGCCGGTGCAGCTTCGCCGGAGGCACCCTGCTCTGCAGGTTCGGCAGTGCCAGCAGGCGCACTTTGCGGTGCCGGGCTGGAGCGGTAATCCGCGCGACGTTTGAGCTGGAACTCGCGCACAGCAGAGTTGTGATCGTCCAGGTCATCGGAAAAAACATGGCTGCCGTCGCCACGAGCAACAAAATACAAGCTGGTGCCATCGGCTGGGTTGAGCGCGGCATGAATTGCCTCACGCCCGACCATGGCAATGGGTGTAGGCGGCAACCCGATCATGGTGTAGGTGTTGTAGGGTGTCGGTTCACGCAGGTCGGCGCGGGTGATCTTGCCGTTGTAACGCTCACCCATGCCGTAGATGACCGTCGGGTCGGTCTGCAGCATCATGCCCAGGCGCAGGCGGCGTACGAACACCCCGGCAATTTGCCCACGCTCCTGGGGGATGCCGGTTTCCTTTTCCACCAGCGAGGCCATGATCAGTGCCTGATAGGGGTCGCGGTAGGGCAAGTCCGTCGTACGCTCTGCCCACTCCTTGGCCAGCACTTCGTCCAGGCGCATATAGGCCTGCTGCAGCAGTTCCACATCGCTCATGCCGCGCACGAAGCGGTAGGTGTCAGGGAAGAAACGGCCTTCTGGGAAAACACCCGTGTGGCCGAGCTTATCCATCACCTCGGCATCGGACAATCCATCGAGCGTGTGTTTGATCTTTTCATGCCTGGCCACTGCGGCGCGCACCTGGCGGAAAGTCCAACCTTCGACCAGTGTCAGGTTGTACTGCACCACATCGCCACGGCGCCAGGCATCGAACAGCTGTGCCACGGTCATACCCGGCGTGAGCCGGTACTCACCGGTATGCAGCGGTGTACCCGCCATATTGAAGCGCCAGTAAAGGCGCAGCCACACAGCATCGTCCAACAGGCCCTCGGCCTGCATGCGATAGAACATGCGATTGGGGTTGGTGCCATTGGGCACATCGAGCAGGCGCTCTTGCGCCACATGCAGGGGCTGCTCCAGAACAGAGTTGACCTTCCACGCCGACCAGCCTAGGACGAGGCCGGCTAGGATCAAGCCCATTTCCAGCAGCAGCAGGAATTTGCGTCTCACGAATTCAGGTATCCAGTAACGTACGAGCAACGGCCTGCAGTTTACGGGTGAGCGGCCCCGGCGACCAGTTGAGCGCGCCAACTGCACGCACCGGCCAGACGCCGTAGACACTATTGCAGACGAACACTTCATCAGCCTGCTGCAGTTCTTCGAAAGCGATGTCACGAACCTGGGTTGGCATGCCCAAGCGCGGCGCATGCTCCAGCAGGGCACCACGCATCACACCGGCAACACCGCAACGGCTGAGATCGGCCGTTACCAGCACGCCAGCACTTACCATGAACAGGTTGCTGTACACCCCTTCGACCACCCTGCCCTGCCCATCCCGCATCAAGCCTTCGGCATGTTCGCCGTCCTGCCATTCGGCACGGGCCAGCACTTGCTCCAGGCGATTGAGATGTTTGAGCCCAGCCAGCAACGGTTGTTCCCCAAGCCGGGTTTGGCAGGCGAACAACCTAACGCCATGCTCGGCGTGCTCGGCAGGATAGCTGGGCAGTGGCGCGCCCTGCAGAATACGCCGCGGCGCAACACCGGCAGCGGGCGCATACCCGCGCTGGCTGTCACCGCGGGTGAGAATCAGCTTGGCAACACCGTCACCCAGCTGGCAAGCGAAGCGTTGAATTTCGTCACCTACCAGCGCCAGGTCAGCATCGATTGCCAGGCGCTTGCACCCCAGGGCCAAGCGGGCCAGATGCCCGTCCAGCAGGCTGGCACGCCCACCACGCACGGCGATGGTCTCGAACAGCCCATCACCGTAGGCCAGGCCGCGGTTCTGCAGATTGATTGCAGTAGCGTCCTGGCCGTCGACCCAGCAGTGCATCAGTCAGCGAACCGGCGGAATACCAGCGAACCGTTGGTGCCACCAAAACCGAACGAGTTGGACAACACTACATCGATTGGCATGCTGCGCGCCTGATGTGGCACGAAGTCGAGGTCGCAGCCTTCATCCGGCTCATCGAGATTGATGGTCGGCGGCGCCATCTGGCTGTTGATCGCCAGCACGCTGAAGATCGCCTCCACCGCACCGGCGGCGCCAAGCAGGTGCCCGGTCATCGATTTGGTCGAGCTGACAGCCAGCTTGTAGGCATGATCACCGAACACACGCTTGATCGCCGCTACTTCGGCGATGTCACCGGCTGGCGTCGAAGTACCGTGGGCATTGATGTAGCTGACCGCCTCAGGCGCGATACCAGCATCACGCAAGGCATTGGCCATGCAACGGGCTGCGCCCTCACCGCTGTCGGGTGGCGAGGTCATATGGTAAGCGTCGCCGCTCATGCCAAAACCAACCAACTCGGCATAGATGGTCGCACCGCGTGCCTTGGCGTGCTCGAGCTCCTCGAGTACCAGGGCACCGGCACCGTCAGACAGCACGAAGCCGTCACGGCCCTTGTCCCAGGGACGACTGGCACGGGCTGGTTCATCGTTGCGGGTCGACAGCGCACGGGATGCGCCGAAGCCGCCCATGCCCAAACCACAGGCGGCCATTTCGGCGCCACCGGCGATCATCACATCAGCTTCGCCGTAGGCGATGTTGCGCGCAGCCATGCCGATGCAGTGGGTGCCAGTGGTACACGCCGTGGCGATGGCGTAGTTCGGCCCCTGCAGCCCCAGATGGATCGATAGGAAGCCGGAGATCATGTTAATGATCGAGCCCGGCACGAAGAACGGAGAAATACGGCGCGGGCCCTGCTCGTGCAGGGTACGGCTGGTTTCTTCGATGTTGGTCAGGCCGCCGATACCCGAGCCCATGGCCACGCCAATGCGCTCACGGTTGGCATCGGTGACCTCAAGGCCGGCGTTGCGCACCGCCTGAAAACCGGCTGCCAGGCCGTACTGGATGAACAGGTCGAGTTTGCGGGCTTCTTTTGCCGACAGGTACTGCTCAACCTCGAAGCCTTTCACCGAGCCGCCAAAACGGGTGGAGTAGGCAGACAGGTCCGTGTGCTCGATCGGACCAATGCCACTGCGGCCAGCCAGAATGCCCTGCCAGGTGCTCGGTACATCGGTACCCAGTGGCGACAGCATACCCATACCGGTGACCACGACGCGTCTACGCGACACAGTACTCTCCTTTTCTAATCACAGAGTTTCTTGCCATTGCATTCAAGCAATGGAATGAAATGGCAACAAGCTCTCGCAGCGAGCGAAATGACGCCATGGGCTTGCAAAGAAAAAACCGCACGCCAGCAAAGGCAGTGCGGTTCTTCTCGACAAGAAGCGTCGACTACAACGTCTTAAGCCTGGTGGTTCTTGACGTAGTCGATTGCAGCTTGAACGGTAGTGATCTTCTCGGCTTCTTCGTCAGGGATTTCGGTCTCGAATTCCTCTTCCAGAGCCATCACCAGCTCAACGGTGTCAAGCGAATCGGCACCCAGGTCATCGACGAAGGACTTCTCAGCAGTCACTTCCTCTTCCTTGACGCCCAGTTGCTCGGCGACGATTTTCTTGACGCGTTCTTCGATGGTGCTCATACCTAGTTTTCACTCCTAATGGACATATGTCAGGCAGCTGGCCGGTGACCAAGTTTATAGAAAGACGTTCGCTTTTCAAGCGGAACGATCCTTCGCTTGAGCAACCTCACCGGCTGCCTGGAATCTGGTTGCAGCTTTATAACGGATTTTAGGCTCGCAGTATGACTCTTTTTTGAAGCAATCCGTCACATCGCATTGCAGTTTTACATGTACATCCCGCCGTTGACCGGCACAGTTGCGCCGGTAACGTAGCCAGCGCCGTCCGATGCCAGGAACGAAACCACCTTGGCGATTTCCTCAGCCTGGCCCAAGCGGCCCAGCGGAATTTGCGTCTGCAGGGCTTCGCGCTGCGCTTCTGGCAGCTCGCGGGTCATGTCTGTGTCGATGAAGCCTGGGGTAACCGAATTGACGGTGATGCCCCGCGAGCCCACTTCACGCGCCAGCGCACGGCTAAAGCCTTCGAGGCCGGCCTTGGCCGCCGCGTAGTTGGCCTGGCCGGCGTTGCCCATGGCACCGACGACCGAGCCGATGCTGATGATACGACCCCAACGCGCCTTGGTCATGCCGCGCAGTACGCCCTTGGACAGACGGTAAAGGCTGTTCAGGTTGGTATCGATCACGTCGAACCACTCGTCGTCCTTCATGCGCAGCATGAGGTTGTCACGGGTGATGCCGGCATTGTTGACCAGAATGGCGGGGGCGCCGAACTGCTCGCCGATAGCGCTCAGCACAGCTTCCACGGACTCGGCGCTGGTGACGTTCAGCTCCATGCCAGTGCCAGCGATCCCATGCTCTTTGAGGGTGGCAGCGATGCGCTCGGCACCGGAAGCCGAAGTGGCGGTACCGATCACGGTCGCGCCCTGGCGGCCCAGCTCGAGGGCGATAGCCTGGCCAATACCACGGCTAGCGCCGGTGACCAGTGCAACTTTACCTTGCAGGCTCATGCAAGCTTCTCCAAATCAGGCCAGCGCCGCACGGGTGGCGGCGACAGCATCAGGGGTATTGAGGTTGTAAGTGGTCACGCCCTCGGCGCAACGCTTGTTCAAGCCGGCCAGCACCTTGCCCGGGCCGCACTCCACCAGGTTCACCGCGCCATTGGCGGCCAAGGCCTGCACGCACTCAACCCAGCGCACAGGCTGATACAGTTGCGCCAACAGGTCTTGCTTGAGCGCATCGAGGTCGGCGGCGATGGCCGCGGTGACGTTCTGCACCACTGGAATCTGCGGGGCCTTCCACTCGATGGCGTTGACCGCCTCGGCGAAACGCTCGGCGGCAGGCTTCATCAGCGCACAGTGCGACGGCACACTGACCGCCAGCGGCAGAGCACGCTTGGCGCCCGCCTCTTTGCACAATTCGATGGCACGGTCCACTGCAGCCTTGTTGCCGGCGATCACCACCTGGCCAGGGGAGTTGAAGTTCACCGCACTGACCACTTGATCTTCGGCGGCCTTGGCGCAAATCTCGACCACCACCGCGTCATCCAGGCCAAGGATGGCCGCCATGGCGCCGTGACCTGCAGGTACGGCTTCCTGCATCAGCTGGCCACGGCGCTCGACCAGACGCACCGCGTCCTTGAGGGTCAGGCTGCCCGCGGCGACCAGTGCACTGTACTCACCCAGGCTATGCCCGGAAACGAAAGCTGGCTGCGCGCCGCCTTCTTCGAGCCACAGGCGCCACAGGGCGACCGAGGCGGTAAGAATCGCCGGCTGGGTCTTGTCGGTTTGATTGAGCTTTTCTTCCGGTCCATTCTGAACCAGGTCCCAAAGGTCGTAGCCCAGAGCTTCGGAGGCCTCTTTGAAGGTCTCGATGATCACCGGCTTTTCGGCGCCCAGCTCTTTGAGCATGCCCAGGGATTGGGAACCTTGACCGGGGAAGACGAATGCGAGGGATGCAGACATTGAACAAGCCCTTATGATCTTGTCATCGGATAGAGTGCGCCAGCCAAAGGCCAGGCGCGGAATCTGAAAACTTGGATGGAAACGCAGACCAAGCGGTCACATTTAAGCACTTCATCGTTTGAATGCCTAAGGTAACAGGTCTTCAAGCCGGCCATGCAGCCGCCGTGGGAGGTTTTCCTGGATCTCGATCAGCGCCCGCTGGATCGCGCTTTGAAACCCTTGGACGCCCGCCGAACCATGGCTTTTGATAACGATGCCCTGCAGGCCGAGAAAGCTTGCGCCATTGTGCCGCGCTGGCGCGAGGTCAGCCTGCAGGCGCTTGAGCAGCGGCATCGCCAATACCCCAGCTATCCGCGACAACGCGCCGCCCTTGAACAATTGTTCGATACGCTGACCAATCATGGTAGCAAGGCCTTCGCTGGACTTGAGCAGGATGTTGCCAACGAAGCCGTCGCACACCACCACATCCGCTTCGCCACGATACAGGCCGTCACCCTCGACGAAACCAACATAATTGAGGCCACGGGCATCCTGCAGCAAGCCGGCTGCCAGCTTGACCTGCTGATTCCCCTTGATGTCCTCGGTACCGATGTTCAGCAAAGCGACCCGCGGCCTGTGGATACCCAAGGCCTGGGCCGCCACCGAGCCCATCACCGCGAACTGGTACAGATTATCGGCACTGCAATCCACGTTGGCACCCAGGTCGAGCAACTGGCAATAGCCTGACTGCGTAGGGATTGCCGCGACCATGGCCGGCCGGTCGATACCTGGCAGGGTCTTGAGCACGAAACGCGACAACGCCATCAGCGCGCCGGTATTGCCGGCACTGACGCAGGCCTGAGCCTTGCCGTCACGCACCAGTTCGAGGGCAATGCGCATCGACGAATCCGGCTTACCACGCAACGCCTGGGATGGCCGCTCGTCCATGTCAATCACCTCACTGGCGGCGACAATCTGCAGGCGCGCGCGATCGGCAGCTGATAGGCCGCTGACCAGTTCTTCAAGGAGGGAGGGTTGACCGACGAGGGTCAGGTGCAGCGAAGGGGTAGCCGAAAGGCAAGCAATGCTAGCCTGGACAATGCTGCGGGGACCGAAGTCCCCGCCCATTGCGTCGATCGCGATGATCTGAGCGGACAAGGATTACTCGTCAGCGCCCTTGTCGATCACTTTGCGACCACGGTATACGCCTTCTGGCGAAACGTGGTGACGCAGGTGTACTTCACCGGTGGTTTTTTCTACCGACAGCGCGTTTTCCGACAGAGCGTCGTGCGAACGGCGCATGTCACGGGCAGAGCGGGATTTTTTGTTCTGCTGAACAGCCATAATTGATTAACTCCTAAACGTTTGGGTCACGCTTTAACTGCGCCAAAACACTGAACGGGTTGGACCGCGATACCTCGTCCTTGCTCGAGTCGGGCTCGTCTGCGCCCGCCGGCTGCTGGCATTCTTCCGGATGATGAGCAGGCACGATAGGCAAGGCGAGCAGCAGCTCCTCCTCGACCAAAGCCTGCAGATCCAAAGGATCTTCGCCCAGTTCCAGCACGTCATAGCCTTTCGGCAACGACTGGGTATTCGCACCCTCCTTCACCACAGCGTAAGTACACTCGCTATGGATCGGCAGGGTGACCAGCTCAAGACAACGCTGGCAAACCATTTTGACTTCGACGTCCAGCTCGCTGTGGATAACCACCACGTGCTGTTCATCTCGTTCAAAATCGAACTTCGCCTGCACCGTACCGACATCGTCGGAAAGCGGGTCGCAGAGTCTTTCCAAATCAGCGAGTTGCAGCGTACCAGTGATGGATACGCCTCGATCGGCTAATTTGCGCGGGTCAACGTGAGGTGGAATCGGGTCATTCAACATAGGCGCAGCATTCTAGGGATGCCCCCCGCCCCTGTCAAAGGAAATTAGGCGGCATCTCACATGTTAGAATCAGGTTCACCTGACCAGGAGTCTATCATGCTGCCTTTGTTGCTGGCTTCCAGCTCTGCTTACCGGCGCGAACTGCTCGCGCGCCTGCGCTTGCCCTTCACCTGGGCCAGCCCCGATATAGACGAACGACGCCTAGCTGACGAGCCCGCCACGCAGCTGGTTCAGCGCCTAGCGAGACAGAAAGCCGAAGCGCTTGCCGAGGATCACCGCCAGCACCTGATCATTGGCTCAGACCAGGTGGCCGTGCTGGGCGAGCAGATCATCGGCAAGCCACACACCTTCGAGCGCGCCTGCGAGCAACTGCTCGAGTCCAGCGGCCAGCAAGTGACCTTCCTGACCGGGCTGGCACTGCTCAATACAGCGACTGGGCAATGTCAGATCGACTGCGTGCCGTTCACGGTAACGATGCGCGAATTGAGTAGGGAGCGTGTCGAGCGCTACGTGAGGGCGGAGCAGCCATTGGATTGCGCCGGCAGCTTCAAGGCCGAGGGCCTGGGAGTGAGTTTGTTTCAGAGCACCCATGGGTGCGATTCAACGAGCTTGATCGGGCTGCCGCTGATTCGGCTGGTGGATATGCTGACCCGTGAAGGCGTGGCTGTTCCCTAGCCGGGCTTGGGGGCTATGGTGCCGTCGAGATCAAGCGCCGCAGGGGCGGCACTTGATCTGACCAGCACCACGAAACTCAAGGCACACTCAACGCAACTGCGGCCCCTGGAACCCCATCCACATCGCCAGGTGCTCAGCCACACTGGCACCGATGCGCTTGGAGAACCGGTCGAATGGCGACTCCTGCACGGTGTAATCGACCAGATCCTTCTCACCGACCACTTCACGTGCTACGTAGCTGGCACTGCCCAAGCCATCCACCAACCCCAGCGACTTGGCCTGCTCACCCGACCAGATCAGCCCACTGAACAGTTCCGGATGCTCTTTGTCCTTCAAGCGGTCACCGCGCCCCTGCTTGACCATGGCGATGAACTGCTGGTGCGTGGTGTTGAGCACACCCTGCCAGAACGCACGCTCATCAGGCTTTTCCGGCGAGAACGGATCAAGGAAGGCCTTGTGCTCCCCTGCGGTATAACTACGGCGCTCGACACCCAACTTCTCCATCGCGCCGACAAAGCCATAGCCGGCCGCCGTCACGCCAATGGAACCCACCAGGCTTGCCTTGTCGGCATAGATCTCATCCGCAGCACTGGCGATGTAATAGGCGCCGGAGGCCCCTAGATCAGTGATGACCGCGTATAGCTTGGTGTCCGGGTGCTCGGCGCGCAGCCGACGGATCTCGTCATACACGTACCCTGCCTGCACCGGGCTGCCACCTGGGCTATTGATACGCATGACCACCGCCTTGGTCTTTGGGTCCTTGAACGCTTCGCGCAGGCTCTTGATCAGATTATCGGCACTGGCAGCTTCCTGATCGGCGATCACCCCCCGCACCTCAACCAGCGCTGTATGATTGCCGCTTCGGGTAGCCGCTGCATCCATATCCATCAACGGCGTGAACAGCACAAGAATGCCGAACAGGTAGACGAAGGTCAGCAGCTTGAAGAATATCCCCCAGCGCCGCGCCCGACGCTGCTCTTGAACGCCTGCCAGCAGCGTCTTTTCCAAGAGTTTCCAGCTCTTTTGCTCGACACGAACCTCTTCGTTACGTGCTTCGCGCGCTTCGCGAGCGAGGCGCTCCTCTTCGGTTTCGTTAACCGGCGCTTTCCACTCGTCAGCCATGCTCACCTACCCTGGAATTGAATTTGCCTGGAACCGGCCAGCCACTCGCGCAGCTGGGAAAAATGATCGATGCACACTTGCGGCCCGAACTCGGCCAGCGCCTCTAGCGACATGGCACCGTAGCCCACCGCCACCGAATGCACGCCCGCGTTGCTGGCCATTTGGAGGTCGAATGCAGAATCTCCGACCATCAGTGCCCGCCCCGGTTCTACAGCGCAATGCTTGAGTATTTCCTCGAGCATCAGCGGGTGGGGCTTACCGCGGGTTTCATCGGCGGCCCGCGTGATATCGAAAAAGTGCTCCCAGCCATTGACCTTGAGTACCCGGTCAAGTCCGCGGCGGGCCTTACCGGTAGCCACCGCCAGGCGATAACCCTCGGCCCGGAAGGCATCCAGCGACTCGACCACACCGTCGAACAGCGGCGAGGGCTGCTGATCCAGGGCCATATAGATGTCGGCGTAGTGCTGACGGAAGGTTTCGACCTGCCGGGGATCGAGGTGCGGATACAGCGTCGAGATCGCCTCCCCCAGCGCCAGACCGATGATGCCCTTGACCGCATCTTCGGCACTGGGCGCTTCGCCCGCTCGCTCGGCGGCGGCGTTCATCGCCTCGACGATGCGGCCGATCGAATCGGCCAAGGTGCCATCCCAATCGAAAATCAGCAGTTCGTAATCACGGCGCACTGAGTCGCTCCACGGTTTTGGCCCAGACCTCATCCACAGGCGCCTCGAGCTTGAGCTCGCCACCGTCGGGCAGTGGCACGGTCAAGGCGTAGGCATGCAGGAACAGGCGCTTGCCCCCCAACTCGCGAATCTCGCGACTGAAGTCTTCGTCGCCGTACTTGGCGTCGCCAGCAATCATGTGCCCGGCATGCAGGGTGTGCACGCGGATCTGGTGGGTGCGGCCGGTGATCGGGCGGGCTTCGACGATGGTGGCGAACTCCCCGAACCGGCGCAGCACTCGGAACAGGGTCAGCGCTTCTTTGCCCTCGTCATTGACTTCGACCATGCGCTCACCAGAGCGCAGGTTACTTTTTAGCAGCGGTGCGTTGACTTGCTTCTTCGAGGTAGGCCAGTGGCCGCGCACCAGGGCCATGTAGCGTTTGTCCACCCCATCGCCGCGCAGGGCAGCATGCAGATGGCGCAGCATGCTGCGCTTCTTGGCGATCATCAACAGGCCAGAGGTGTCACGGTCCAGGCGGTGCACCAGCTCCAACTCCTTGGCGTCCGGGCGCAACTGGCGCAGTGCTTCGATCACCCCGAAACTCAGGCCGCTACCACCATGTACGGCGATACCGGCTGGCTTGTTCATCACGATCAACGCCTTGTCTTCATAGACGATGGCCGCCTCCAGGCGCTGCAGCAGCCCCTGGGCCACTGGCGCCGGCTCATCGCGCTCTGGCAAACGCACCGGCGGCACGCGCACGATATCGCCAGCTTGAATTTTATACTCAGGTTTGACCCGCCCCTTGTTGACGCGCACCTCACCCTTGCGCAGGATGCGATAGACCAGCGTCTTGGGCACGCCCTTGAGTGCGGTGATAAGGAAATTGTCGATACGTTGGCCGGCAAGTTCCGGCGCGACTTCTATCAGCTGTACGCCGGAAGTCGGAGGGGTATTGGTCGTCATGGAGGGGATCATAACAATTATTTATGGAATTGAAGCACTTAATCATTACTGCTATAGTCGCGAACGCCGCCAAAAGCGGCAGGCCAGCGAAACCGGGCCCTTGGCCGGTTCCTGACCTAAGCAGCTCTCCAGGACGCGAGGCCGTCCTACGGGGTTTTCGCCAGTTTACCGAATTGCCTGGAATCGCCACCAGCGCCGTGTAGAGAAGACCGAAAAAAAACGACAAGTGTGGTTGTTCACCTGCTTCCCGATTCTTTTCGCAGCACCTCTGCCCGCCCCGTCGCTTCCACGCAACGCAAGGCGAATGCTTCGGAAATACCTGCCTTGGATATGTAATGGCGTCAGCTTCGCGTTCGAAGCTGGCGAAAAATGCAACCCGTTGCGGATTCAGCGCGCGGCAGCACCCGAATTATCAGGGATACGTGCAGGGTGGAGATGCACAGCCCTCGGACCGTGTAGCACCGCGTCCGGCCACCGGCCCACTGACTTGGCCGGCGAGCGGATAAGGTCCTGAACAGATGCCCTAGGGCGTCCACGGCTGACGGTTGATTCCTCCTCCTGACTGAGTG
Source organism: Pseudomonas sp. KCJK9000 (assembly GCF_046230725.1). NCBI lineage: Bacteria > Pseudomonadati > Pseudomonadota > Gammaproteobacteria > Pseudomonadales > Pseudomonadaceae > Pseudomonas > Pseudomonas sp. KCJK9000. The sequence goes on from NZ_JBJJLN010000039.1 coordinate 25,518, forward strand.
CACGAGGCCCGCTTGGTTGATTCGGATACCCATTCGAAGCCACCGGGGCCTGGTAGGCACCGCAGCAAACAGGACGCGTCGTCGCGACAACGGCAGGCTGGGTAACGGCTGGTGCCGAACGTTGCTCGACACGGGGGTGGCCCGGCCACCCTTTGCGCACCTTGGCACCGACCATGAGAAGTCGTGTGTGCCGAACGCCGTTTCCGGCAGCCCGGAAACCGACGGTACAACATGAAAAGAATGCTGATTAACGCAACTCAACCCGAAGAGTTGCGTGTAGCTCTGGTGGACGGCCAACGTCTGTACGACCTGGACATCGAGTCCGGGGCGCGTGAGCAGAAAAAGGCCAACATCTACAAAGGCAAGATCACCCGGATCGAGCCAAGCCTGGAAGCCGCGTTCGTCGACTTCGGCTCCGAACGTCACGGCTTCCTGCCGCTGAAGGAAATCTCCCGCGAATACTTCAAGAAAGCCCCTGAAGGCCGGGTCAACATCAAGGAAGTCCTGAGCGAAGGCCAGGAAGTCATCGTTCAGGTCGAGAAGGAAGAGCGCGGCAACAAAGGCGCCGCCCTGACCACCTTCATCAGCCTGGCTGGCCGCTACCTGGTGCTGATGCCCAACAACCCGCGTGCCGGGGGCATTTCCCGCCGCATCGAAGGCGAAGAGCGTAACGAACTGCGCGAAGCCCTCAACGGCCTGACCGTACCGGGCGACATGGGCCTGATCGTGCGCACCGCAGGCCTTGGCCGCAGCAGCGAAGAAATGCAGTGGGACCTGGACTACCTGCTGCAGCTGTGGACCGCCATCAAGGAAGCCTCCCTTGACCGCGCCGCGCCATTCCTGATCTATCAGGAAAGCAACGTCATCATCCGCGCCATCCGCGACTACCTGCGCCAGGACATCGGCGAAGTCCTTATCGACAGCATCGATGCCCAGGAAGAAGCCCTGACCTTCATCCGCCAGGTCATGCCGCAGTACGCCAGCAAGGTCAAGCTCTACGAAGACAGCGTCCCGCTGTTCAACCGTTTCCAGATCGAAAGCCAGATCGAGACCGCTTTCCAGCGCGTCGTCGACCTGCCGTCCGGTGGCTCGATCGTGATCGACCCGACCGAGGCCCTGGTCTCCATCGACATCAACTCGGCGCGCGCCACCAAGGGCAGCGACATCGAGGAAACCGCCCTGCAGACCAACCTGGAAGCGGCCGAAGAAATCGCCCGCCAGTTGCGCCTGCGTGATATCGGCGGCCTGATCGTCATCGACTTCATCGACATGACCCCGGCCAAGAACCAGCGCGCGGTTGAAGAGCGCGTGCGTGAATGCCTGGAAGCCGACCGTGCTCGCGTGCAGGTTGGCCGTATTTCGCGCTTCGGCCTGCTTGAGATGTCCCGTCAGCGCCTGCGCCCGTCACTCGGCGAAAGCAGCGGCATCGTCTGCCCACGCTGCTCCGGCACCGGCATCATCCGTGACGTGGAGTCGCTGTCGCTGGCGATTCTGCGCCTGATCGAAGAAGAAGCCCTGAAGGACCGCACCGCCGAAGTCCGCGCCCAGGTACCGATCCCGGTAGCGGCCTTCCTGCTCAACGAGAAACGCAATTCGATCACCAAGATCGAACTGCGAACCCGTGCGCGCATCATCATCCTGCCGAACGATCACCTGGAAACGCCGCACTTCGAAGTCCAGCGCCTGCGCGACGACAACCCGGAAGTGCTGAACAACCAGTCCAGCTACGAAATCGCCGCCGCCGAAGCCGAAGAGGCTCCGCAGCCGACCGCTACCCGCACCCTGGTGCGCCAGGAAGCCGCCGTGAAAACCGCGCCGGCCCGTGCCAATGCACCGGTACCGAGCGCTGGCGAAGAGCAACCGCAGTCGGCTGCACCTGCAGCGCCTGTAGTGAGTGCACCTGAGCCAAGCCTGTTCAAAGGCCTGGTGAAATCGCTGGTCAGCCTGTTCGCCGGTAAGGAGGCACCTGCTGCCGCGCCAGTGGTAGCCGCCCCAGAGAAGCCCGCTGCCGAGCGCAATGGCCGCAACGAAGAGCGTCGCAACGGCCGCCAGCAGAGCCGTAACCGCAACGGCCGCCGTGATGAAGAACGCAAACCACGCGAAGAACGTGCCGAGCGCTCCCCACGTGAAGAGCGCGCACCTCGTGAAGAGCGCGCCCCGCGTGAAGAACGTGCACCACGTCAGCCTCGCGAAGACCGTCGCGGCAACCGTGGCGAGGAGCGTGTGCGTGAATTGCGCGAGCCCCTGGACGCCCCAGCCGTAGAACGCGAAGAGCGTACGCCGCGTGACGAGCGCGCACCTCGTGAAGAACGTGCTCCGCGTGAAGAACGTGCTCCGCGTGAAGAACGCGCTCCGCGTGAAGATCGTGCTCCGCGTGAAGAGCGTGCTCCGCGTGAAGAACGTGCACCTCGTGAAGAGCGTGCTCCGCGTGAAGAACGTGCACCTCGTGAAGAGCGTGCCCCTCGTGAGGAGCGTGCTCCACGTGAAGAACGCGCCCCTCGTGAAGAGCGCGCTCCGCGTGAAGACCGCCAGCCTCGCCCTGCCCGCGAAGAACGTCAGCCACGCCCTGCGGAGCAGGCGGCTGAGCAGGCTGCTGCACTGGCCGAAGAGCAACTGCCGAATGAGGAACTGTTGCAGGACGAGCAGGAAGGCACCGACGACGAGCGTCCTCGCCGCCGTTCTCGCGGCCAGCGTCGTCGCAGCAACCGCCGTGAGCGCCAGCGCAATGCCAATGGCGAGCTGATCGAAGGTAGCGATGAAGAAGGCAGCGAGGAGCAGCCACAGCAGCATCAGGCCACTGAGCTTGGCGCTGATCTGGCTGCAGGCCTCGCCGTAACTGCCGCTGTAGCCAGCACCAAGATCAGCGCCAATGCTGAGGCTCAAGCCAACCAGCAGGCCGAACGCGCCAGCGCTGAAGCCGCCACCAGCGAAAGCAGCCAAGCAGACGTGCCGACCGCACCGGCTGCCCAAGCCGAAGAAGCTGTCATCGCTCCAGCAGTTGAGCAGCCCGTCAGCGAGCCAGTCACCGTGGTCGAAGCCGGCGTCGAACCAGTGGTCGAAGTCGCGGCGCAGCCAGCGGTCGAACCGGTAGTTGCTGCCGAGCCCGTTGAAGCACCTAGTGAAGCACCGGTGCAAGCCCCCGTGGTAGAAGCCGAGGTGGCCGGCGCGGCGCCAGTGGTCGAAGGCGGTGAAGCCGAGAAAGCTCCGCTGGAGGCAAAAGAGGCACCCGTTGCCGAGCAACCCGCAGCTATCAGCCCAGCCGAGCCGCAAGTGGCGGTAGCAGAGCCGGCCACTACGCAAGCTGCGCCAGCGCCTACAGAGCCCGCACCGGTGCAAACCCCGGCAGCCGTCGAGCCTGCAACCGTCATGCTGCCCAACGGCCGTGCTCCGAATGACCCACGTGAAGTGCGTCGTCGCAAGCGTGAAGCCGAGGCTGCTGCCAAGGCGGCTCAGCAAGCGGCCGAGCCTGTACTGGAAACCGCCGATGAGCAAAAACCACATCACGGTTGATCGCTCAAGCTGAATGAAAAAGCCCCGCCAGTGCGAACTGGCGGGGCTTTTTCTTGGCTAGTGGGTGACTCAATATCGTAAGCGTCCGGGTGAGTGTCCGGCGAACTGAGTGGATGTTGAATCAAAGCGAGCGGCGAACAGGTCTACACCGGCCAACGAGCCGATCGCGCCCAACTGAGCTCAGGAACTGCACCTCGCGTGCAAGCGCTGACTTTGAAAAGACCGCTGAAGTAAGACCTCAGTAGAGGTTAGGCTCCATCTCCAACGCCACCCCGAACCGCGCCAGGATATCGGCCTGAATACGCTGCGCCAGGGCATACACCTGGGCCCCGCTCGCCTGGCCGTAATTGACCAGCACCAGCGATTGCAGCCGGTGCACACCAGCATCGCCCTCACGGTAGCCTTTCCAACCCGCCTGCTCGATCAGCCAACCGGCTGCAAGCTTCACCTGGCCGTCTGCTTGCGGGTAGGCCACCACGGCGGGATGTTGTTGCCGAATACGCTCCACCAGCTCAGCCGCCACTACCGGGTTCTTGAAGAAGCTCCCGGCATTGCCAAGCTCGGCCGGGTCCGGCAGCTTCTCGCGGCGAATACTGCAGATTGCATCACTGATCGCCTGGGCAGTCAGCTGCTCAACGCCCTGCTCTGCCAGGCGCTGACGCACAGGGCCATAGTCCAAGTGCGCTTGCAAGGCATGACTCAGGACAAAACGCACCCGCAGGATCAGCCAGCGCCCAGGGTTGCGCTTGAAGACGCTGTCGCGGTAAGCAAAGGCGCAGTCCTGCAGCGTGAAGTCGCATAGCTCACCGGTTTCGCGGTCCAGCGCAGTCAACCCGGCGAAGACATCCTTGATTTCCACACCGTAGGCACCGACGTTCTGCATCGGCGCAGCACCTACAGTGCCAGGGATCAGGCTGAGGTTTTCCAAACCACAGTAGCCTTGCGCCAACGACCACTGTACGAATGGGTGCCAAGGTTCACCCGCTTCGGCCTCCACCACCACTCGCTCGCCGTCGTCACTCAGCAGCCGTCGCCCACGGCTGGCAATATGCAGCACCAGCGCATCGACATCGCGGGTAAGCAGCAGGTTGCTGCCACCGCCAATCACCTGCACTGGCACCTGGCGCTGGCGCGCCTGCGTCAATGCCTCGCGCACCTCGTCATCGCTGTGGGCCTGGGCAAAATACCGAGCGGCAACGTCGATGCCGAACGTGTTGTAGGGCTTTAGTGAAACATGCTCTTGCCAAACCACCGTCATAGCCGCCCCTTGATTTCCACTACCAGGTCGCGACACGCCGCTTCGATCAAGTCCAGCACCTGCTCGAAGCCCTCGGCACCGCCGTAGTAAGGGTCTGGCACTTCATCCAGGGCTGCACCGTAGCGGCGCAGGAACAGGTCAAGCTCGCCATTGGCATTGTGCGGGCGCATGGCGCGCAGGTGGCTCAAGTTGCTTTCATCCATGGCTAGGATCAAATCGTACTCGGCGAAATGCGCCGCTTTGACTTGTTGGGCGCGCTGGCGCGACAAATCATAACCACGTGCCAGCGCCGCCTTGCAGGTGCGGCTGTCCGGGGCCTTGCCCACGTGCCAGTCACCCGTGCCGGCAGATGCCACATGCACCTGTTCAGCCAGGCCCGCCTGCTGCAATTGATGGCGCAGCACGCCTTCTGCGGTGGGCGAACGACAGATATTGCCAAGGCACACGAACAGGACACGCATCACGCCTCCAGCAAGCGCCTTACGCGCTCCAGGTCTTCGGGGGTATCGACACCCACGGCGGGTGCCTCGATGGCATCTTCGACGTGGATACGCACGCCGTGCCACAGGGCGCGCAGTTGCTCGAGGGCCTCGGCCTGCTCGAGCCAGCATGGGCCCCAACTGACGAAATCCTGAAGGAAGCCTACACGGTAGGCATACATGCCGATATGACGGCGGTAAGGGACACCCTCGGGCAACAGATTACGCTGGGTTGCAAAGGCATCGCGGGCCCAGGGCAGCGGCGCGCGGCTGAAGCTCAGCGCCAGGCCATTCTTGTCGCTGACAACCTTGACCGCATTGGGGTTGAACACGGTCTGCGGCTCATGGATCGGCTCGGCCAGGGTCGCAATGCCCGCTTGCGGGTGGGCTGCCAGGTTGGCGGCCACCTGGTCGATGATCACCGGAGGAATCAACGGCTCATCGCCCTGCACGTTGACCACGATGGCATCGGCGGGCAGCCCCAGATGAGCGGCCACCTCGGCCAGGCGGTCAGTGCCCGATTCGTGGTCGGTACGGGTCATCAGCACTTCGGCGCCGAATGCATTACAGGCATCGAAGATGCTGGCGTCGTCGGTAGCGATGACCACACGGCTGGCGCCACTCTTGCGCGCCTGCTCCCATACGTGCTGGACCATCGGTTTGCCAGCGATCGCCAGCAGCGGCTTGCCCGGCAGGCGCGTGGAACGCAGCCGCGCCGGAATGACTACAGTGAATTCCACACTCATTTGTCCAGACGCTCGTCGTCGGTCAGGGTGCGCGCCTCGCTTTCCAGCATGACCGGGATGCCGTCACGGATGGGGTAGGCCAGACCCGCGCCCTTGCTGATCAGCTCGGTCTTGTCGGCGCTGAGCTTGAGCGGGCCTTTGGTAATCGGGCAGGCCAGAATATCGAGCAGTTTGGTGTCCATGAAAGGGTTCCTTTGGGCCAGGTGGCCGAAACGGTTGAGTCGCAGAAGTGAGCTCAGGGCTTGGGTAGCAGTCGCTGTAACTGGCTGTCGAACCAGGCGGTGAAGGCCGGCGTGGGCTGGGCCTCGACTGCCAGGTACCACCAGTCGTCAGCGGCGAAGGCCCGGCATTTCACCGCATCTTTTTCGGTCATCACCAGCGGCAGAGCCGGGCTGAAGGCCAGGCTTTGAGCACTGAACTGTGCATGATCGGCAAAAGGATGCGGCACCGGCTGCCAGTTTAGCCTCAGCAGGGTATTGAAGAAACGTTGCGGGTTGCCGATACCGGCCACCGCATGCAGGCGCTGCCCTGGCGGGAAATGGTCAAGCCCACGGCGTTCGCCGCTGCGCAGGTTGACCAATGCTGAAGGTTGCAACTGAAAGCCAAAACCATCGGCGCGGTCGCCATCGGCACCGTTGTAAAGCACGGCATCGGCCTCTTGCAGGCGCTCGCTAGGTTCGCGCAAGGGGCCAGCAGGCAGGCAGCGGCCATTGCCCAGCCCGCGCGCGGCATCGATCAGCACCAGTTCAAGGTCACGGGCCAGGCGATAGTGCTGCATACCGTCATCGCACAGGATCAGGTCCAGCCGCTCGCTGGCCAACAGCGCCTGCACCGCGCCGGCGCGGTCCGGGTCAATCACCAGCGGCACGCCCGTGCGCTGAACGATCAGCAAGGGCTCGTCACCGGCTTGCTCAGCCGGCTGGTTTGCGCTCACGCGCCAAGGATAATGCGGCGGTTTGGCGCCATAGCCACGGCTGACCACGCCTACCTTGATATCCTGGCGCCGGCAATGCTCGATCAGCCAGAGGATCATGGGGGTCTTGCCGGTGCCTCCGACGGTGATGTTGCCCACCACCACCACTGGCACAGGGGCCCGATAGCTTGGGCTTTCACCATTGAGGAATCGCGCGCGCTTGCGCATCACCACACGGCGGTAAAGCACTTCGAGCGGGCGCAGCAAAGCCAGGGCAGGATGCCCGGCGTACCAGGCGGCGAGCAAGCGATCGGCGAGCGCCATCAAGGTGTCCCCTGAGCGGCCTCGACGGTGGTCATGCGCAGGTGACTGAAACCGAGCTTGCCGGCAGCATCCATCGCAGTGATCACGGCCTGGTGTGGGGTTTTACCATCGGCGCTGATGGCCAGCGGCAGTGTGTTGTCGCCACCGGACTCACGCTCGATTGCCTCGGTCAGGGCCGCCAGGTCACTCTTGGGCAGTAGGTGGTTATTCACCGAATAAACACCGTCGGCACTGATGGTCACCTCCACCAGCTTGCCCTGATCGGCCGGAGGCTGCTCGGCCGTGGTGGCCTCAGGCAACTCGACGCGTAATTGGGTTTCGCGGGTGAAGGTAGTGGTGACCACGAAAAACAGCAGCAGCACGAACACCACATCGATCAGCGATGCAAGGTTGATGTCGATGTTCTCACGCTGGCGATTGCGCCGAAACTTCACGCCTTGCCTCCGGCCACTTCCACTTCCCGGTCGCCCTGGACCACCTCCACCAGTTTGATCGCTTCTTGCTCCATGCCCACTACCAGCTCATCGATGCGGCGCAGCAGGAAACGGTGGAAGAATACCGCCGGGATCCCCACCATCAGGCCGGCTGCGGTAGTAACCAGAGCCTTGGAGATCCCCCCGGCCAGCACAGCGGCGTTTGCGGTCATTTGCGAGCCCATGAAAGCGCTGAAGATGTCGATCATGCCCAACACGGTGCCCAGCAGGCCAAGCAGTGGCGCCATGGCGGCAATGGTGCCGAGGGTACTGATGTAGCGCTCGAGTTCGTGAATGACTCGCGAGGCGGCCTCCTCGATGCACTCTTTCATGATTTCGCGGCCATGGCGCGAGTTGGCAAGGCCTGCCGCGAGGATCTCGCCCAATGGCGAGTCGGCGCGCAAGGCCTTGAGCTTGTCACTGGTGAGTTGCTTGTCCTTGATCCACATCCACACCTGGCCCAGCAAGTGCGGCGGGGTGACGCGGCTGGCGCGCAGAGTCCACAGACGTTCGACGACGATCGCCATGGCGGCAATGGAGCTCAGAATGATCGGCAGCATCATCCAACCACCAGACTTGACCAATTCCCACACAGTAAACGCCCCTCTGGAAAAAGGCCGCCACTCTAACATACACGCGCCGGGTGCTCATCTGCCGGAGGTCAGGGAAGTGGTACTGGGCTCAGGATGCTTGGCGCCTGGGGCGCCGAGTACCATCTGCGCGGTGCATCATGAAATGCCCCCGATTTAAAGGCGCTGGAAGTGAACGCATAAGATCTGCCAACCGCACTTCACTGCACTCGCCAAAACCTTCGCTGGCGCCCCACACTTTCGACCTCACCCTGCGCACCGAGCGCCAGCCGCAACGCACCCTCCACAGCAGTGTCATGCATCACCATCCCATAGCGCCGATACCGCTCGACCACTTGTGCGTGGGGGTGCCCGAAGCTGTTGTTGCGCCCGCGCGAAATCAACACCCCACGCGGCGTAGTGGCACGGATGAACGCCTCGGTGGATGAACTGCGGCTGCCATGGTGCGGGGCCTGAAGCCAGTCGATACGTGGCGCTTCATGGGCATTGAGCCAGGCGCGTTCGGCGCCTGCCTCGATATCGCCGGCCAACAGCAAACGCTCACCTTGCGCCTCGACCAGTAACACGCAGGAACGATCATTGCTGCTTTGCCCGCTTTCCCAGCGCCACAGCGAAAAATCCACGCCGTCCCAACTCCACCGTTCACTGGACGCACAAGGCTGCACGGGGACCTCTTCCAGCGCTTCGCCACCTATCACGCGAGCCACCGGCAAGCCTTTGATGATGGCCACGGCGCCACCGGCGTGGTCCGCATGCGCGTGACTGATCAGCATCAGGTCCAAGCCCGCCACACCCAATTTACGCAGGGTGGGCAGCACTACTCGTTCCCCCAGGTCGAAATCGCCTTTGGCAGGCCCTGCGTCGTATAGCAACGTGTGATGTCGAGTACGCAGCAAAACCGCAAGGCCTTGGCCGACATCGAGCTGCCAGACCTCGACCTGCCCATGGGGCACAGGCGGCTTTGGCGCCCACAAGGCCAGTAACATGACCGCGCCCAGGCTGCGCAGCGGCACGCCGCCAGGCAGCAATAGCAGCAGCGCCCCTAGGCACACCAGCAACCAGGGCCCTATCGGTAGCGCTGGCGGCACCCATGCCGGTTGCCATGCGGCCACCCACGCAAGCAGGGCGAACAGCAGGTGCAGCGCCGCGCCCGCAAGCCATAGCAAACCCTCCCCTACCCCCGGCACTGGCAACAACAAGGCCCCAAGCAATGCCGGGGGCAACACCGCCACGCTCACCCATGGCACCGCCAGCAGGTTCGCCATCGGCGCAGTCAGACTCACCGGCAACCCTGTGGCCAACAATACCGGCAGTAAACCGACGGCAATCACCCACTGCGCCCGGGTCCAGGCCTGCCAGGGGCGCCAGTTGCCAAGCCGGCCAGCGAAGCTGTAGATGAGTATCGCCACCGCCGCGAACGACAGCCAGAACCCTGGCAATAACGCAGCCAAGGGGTCGACCAGCAATACCACGGTCAATGCCAGCAGCAACGGCAACAGTGCCCCCAGCTGCCGAAACCGCAATCGCCATAACAGCACAACTGCCAACATCAGACAGGCGCGCTGCACCGGCACGCCGGCGCCGGCCAGCCAGCCGTAGGCCAGCGCCGCCACCAGCGCCAAGCCGCATGCCCAGGGTAACCATGGCCAACTGCGCGGCCACAGGCCCCAGCGTGCCAGGCTTGCCACCAAGGCATAGAGCATGCCGGCGACCAAGCCAATGTGCTGTCCAGAAATCACCAGTAGATGCACCGTGCCAGTTGCCTGCAGCGCCTGCCACTGTTCCCGGGCAAGGCCCGCGCCGTCGCCGAGCACCAAGGCTGCCAAGCCCGCTTGCTGCCCATGGGCGTCGACCCTCAGTAGCCGCTCACGTAGCGCGTCGCGCCAATCGGGGGCCACCGCGCGGGTAAGCTCACCGGCTTTGACCGTGCCTACGGCACCGATACGCCGAGCCAGCAACTGCGCCGCTCGATCTGGGCCATGGGGGTTGAGCAGACCTGCCGGGCGCTGCAAGGTCGCCGCCACACGCCAAGACTCGCCAGCACGAATGGATGGGCCATCGAACCAGCTCAATTGCAGGCGCTGCGGTAGTTCAGCGCGGCGCGAATGCGCCTGTTGCAGCTCAAAACGCACGCCCTGCGCAGTACGCGTGGGCAAGCCAACCACCCGCCCCTCCAACCACAGCGTACGGCCGTCCAAACCAGCCTCTAGCCGGTCATTCAATGCCAGCTGTGCCGACCAGCAGGCCCAGGCTAATCCCAGCGCGAAGCAGCCCAGCGGCCAGAGCCGCGTGGGCAGGCAACAAGCCCCTGCCAGCACTAGCAACAACAGCCAACCGACCGATGGCAATACCGGGAGAAAGCCCAGGCATAACAGCCCGAGGGCGAGCGCAAACATCCCTGTGCGCATGAGTTAGAGCTCCAGAAGCGCAATAGCTCACTCATGCATAGACGAAAAGCCGGCGTGGCCCGCTAAACAATTGTCACAAACTCTAAACGAGGCGCCACGTGAATCGAGGCATACTTCCCGAATCAACGCTCCGGGAGCCTACATGCCGCGCCGACTTTTCAAACGCTACATGCCGGACCCGAGCAGCATTCGGGAACACAAGTCTTTACGTTTTTTCGGCAAGCTGCTGCACGATCCAAACCTCTGGCACCTCAACCGTCACTCGGTGGCACGGGCCATGGGCGTAGGCCTGTTCGCGGCCTTGATCCCCATTCCCATGCAAATGCTGCTGGCTGCCGCAATGGCCATCCCGGTGCGCGGCAATCTGCCAATCGCGGTCAGCTTGGTCTGGCTGACCAACCCGCTGACCATGCCACCGGTGTTTTTCGTCACTTACATGACCGGCGCCTGGCTGATGCAGGTGCCACCGCGCAGCCTGCCTGAAGAACTGACGTTCGAATGGATCACCGACCAGCTGGCAACGGTGTGGCAACCGTTCTTGCTGGGTTCGGTGGTGTGCGCGGTGGTGCTTGGCGTGGTCGCCTGGCTCACCACCCTGCTGTACTGGCGCTGGTGGATCGGCCGGCAGTGGCGCCGGCGCAAGCAACGGGTATCAGGCGCGCATGCCGCGGCCGCTGACCAGCAGGCGAACACACAGCCCGTAAAGCACCGCAGTGGCCACCAGCATGAAGGTGATCGCCGTGCCGATACTGATATCCGACACCCCTAGGATGCCGTAGCGGAACGAGTTGACCATGTGCAACACCGGGTTGGCCAACGACACGGTCTGCCAGAACGGCGGCAACAGGTTGATTGAGTAGAACACCCCGCCCAAGTAGGTCAGTGGCGTCAGCACGAAGGTCGGGATGATCGAAATGTCGTCGAAATTACGTGCGAACACGGCGTTGACGAAGCCCAGCAACGAGAAAATGGTCGCCGTCAGGAAGACCACGACAATGGTCACGCCCAAGTGGTGCACCTGCAGGTCGGTGAAGAACATCGACAGGATGGTCACGATCACCCCCACTGCCAGCCCGCGCAGCACACCGCCCAGCACATAGCCCACCAAAATGGTGTGCGGCGATACCGGCGACACCATCAGCTCTTCGATGGAGCGCTGGAACTTACTGCCGAAGAAGCTCGACACCACATTGCCATAAGAGTTGGTGATCACCGACATCATGATCAGCCCCGGTACGATGTACTGCATGTAGGTGAAGCCACCCATGTCGCCGATCTGCCGGCCGATCAAGTTACCGAAGATCACGAAATACAGCACCATGGTGATGGCTGGTGGCAGCAGGGTCTGCGGCCAGATGCGCAAAAAGCGCCGCACTTCGCGGTAGACGATGGTGTTCAGGGCGACCCAGTTGGTGCGCAGTTCCACACTCATACGGCCACCTTCGACAGGTTCTTTTCCACCAGAGACACGAACAGCTCCTCAAGTCGGTTGGTCTTGTTGCGCAGGCTTTGCACTTCGATGTTCTGCAATGCCAGTTGGCCGAACAGCGCGGTGATACCGATGTCCTTGTCCACTTGCACTTCCAGGGTATGCGGTGTCAGCAGCCGGCACGGGTAGCCCTGCAGCACTGGCGCCGAGGCCAAGTCCTGCTTGAGATCGAGGACGAAGGTTTCGACATGCAGCTTGCCCAGCAGTTGGCGCATGCTGGTGTTCTCGACGATGGTGCCATGGTCGATGATGCCGATGTTACGGCACAGCTGCTCGGCCTCCTCCAGATAATGAGTGGTGAGGATGATGGTGATGCCTTTCTGGTTGAGCTCGGTAAGGAAGCTCCACATTGATCGACGCAGCTCGATATCCACCCCGGCTGTCGGCTCGTCGAGGATCAGCAGACGTGGTTCGTGGATCAATGCGCGAGCAATCATCAAGCGGCGCTTCATGCCGCCCGACAGCGAGCGCGACTGCACATCGCGCTTGTCCCACAGGCCCAGTTGGGTCAGGTACTGCTCGGCGCGCTCCTTGGCCAGCTTGGGCGGGATGCCATAGTAGCCGGCCTGGGTCACGACGATGTCGAAGGTTTTCTCGAATTGATTGAAGTTGAATTCCTGGGGCACCACACCCAGGCAGCGCTTGAGCGCGGAGGGCTCGCGGTCCAGGTCGTGGCCGAACACGTTTACCGTGCCAGTGGTCTTGTTCACCAAGGTGGACAGGATGCCGATGGTGGTGGACTTGCCGGCGCCGTTAGGGCCAAGCAGAGCGAAGAAATCGCCTTCGGCAACATCGAGGTCGATGCCTTTCAAGGCCTGGAAGCCGTTGCCGTAGGTCTTGGTCAGCTGCCGGATGGACAGGGCGGAACTCATAGCGGGCCACTTACCGAAGAAAAGGTGAAGGGTACGCCAGGTAAAGTCACTGGCGCAGTGAGTGCAGCCATGGTGCAAGCCCATGCCGCGCAAGTACAGTCACATCTATTGATAATGACTATCGAAGGAGGTTCAGGTGAGCGCGGTCATCACCGCAGCCTGGTACGCCGGCCGTTGCTTGAGGCGTTCATACCAAGCTTCCAGGTGATACATGGCCGGGCGCTCGATGGGCATTTCGAACCAGGCGTAAATGAAGCTGCCCAGTGGGATGTCGCCCATGCCGATCTGGTCACCGGACAGGTACGGTTGTTTGGCCAAGGTCTGGTCAGCGATTGCCAACAATTGAGCACACTGCTTGTGCGCCGCGTTGATCGCCACCCAGTCGCGCTGGTCTTGCGCAGTGCGCAGCAGGCCCCAAAACAGCGGGCGGAACGGCGTGGCGAAGGACGAGGTGGTCCAGTCCATCCATTTGTCGGCCAGGGCGCGCTGGCGTGGGTCTTCCAGGTACCAGCCCTGGTCACGGCCGTATTCGGCACACAGGTAGCGCACGATGGTGTTGGACTCCCACAACGTCAGGTCGCCATCTTCGAGCATAGGCACCAGACCGTTGGGGTTGCGGGCCCGGTAGTGCGGTTCGTCCACCACGCCAAAGGCGCCGCCGGCATCGATCGACTCGAAGGCCAAGCCCAGCTCGTGGGCGATCCACAACGCCTTGCGTACATTGCTGGAATTTTTGCGGCCCCAAATTTTCAGCATTGCAGCGTCCTCATGAATGGGCAAAGCAGACAGTCTACTTCATGCATCCACCGCCTGTACCGGCGTCGAAGCCAGCTCACCCGGACAAACCACCTGAAACTCCCACCGCCACACCCTGTCACTGTTCTGACATCGCCGTTTACAGTGATGCGTCTAAGCTGTCTGGGACGGCTCAAGCCCTTGGCTCCAAGGAGGATCGATTATGTTGCTGTTGTGGTTGGTGGTGCTGGTGATTGGTGCTGCGTACCTCACGCACCGGCGCTTGGCGCCCTTGCAGATAATTGGCATCGTCGCCGCCTACGTATTGCTGATGGGCATTTTCAGCAATGCTCCCGGCTGGCTACTGGCGCTGATTTGGATCGTACTGGCCCTTAAGGCAGCTTTGATGGCATTGCCGGACTGGCGGCGCAAAGTGTTTTCCGGCCCAGTGTTCAAGTGGTTCCAGCGCACCCTGCCGCCGATGTCGCAAACCGAGCGCGAAGCAATCGATGCCGGCACAGTCTGGTGGGACGGTGAGCTGTTCAGCGGCCGCCCTGACTGGCGTACCTTGCTGGCCTACCCGGCACCGAAGCTGACCGACGAGGAACAGGCGTTCATCGACGGCCCCACAGAACAATTGTGCGCCATGGTCAGCGATTGGCAGATCGGCCAGGACCTGGACCTGCCATCCGAAGCCTGGGACCACATCAAGCAGCATGGTTTCTTCGCCCTCATCATTCCCGAGGAATATGGCGGCAAGGGCTTTTCGGCCTATGCGCACTCGCAAGTGGCGATGAAATTGGCCACCCGCAGTGGCGATCTGGCCTCCACCGTGATGGTGCCAAATTCCCTGGGCCCCGCTGAACTGCTGCTGCATTACGGCACCGACGAGCAGCGTAACTACTACCTCCCGCGTCTGGCATGCGGTCAGGAGATCCCCTGTTTCGCCCTTACCGGCCCATTGGCTGGCTCCGACGCGGGCGCCATGCCAGATACCGGGATCGTCTGCAAGGGGCAATGGCACGGTGAAGAAGTCCTAGGCCTGCGCCTGAACTGGGAAAAGCGCTATATCACGCTTGGGCCGGTCGCCACACTGCTGGGCCTGGCGTTCAAGGCTTACGACCCGGACCACCTGCTAGGCAACGAAGAGGAACTGGGCATCAGCCTGGCGCTTATCCCCACCGATACGCCCGGTGTCGAAATCGGCAAACGCCACTTGCCGCTGGGCGCCGCGTTCATGAACGGCCCCAACAGCGGCAAAGATGTGTTCGTGCCGCTGGACTATCTTATCGGTGGCCAAGCCATGCTCGGCAAGGGCTGGATGATGCTGATGAACTGTCTGTCGGTGGGCCGCTCGATTTCCCTGCCTGCGGTTGGCACCGGCGCAGCCAAGTACACCAGCCTGGTCACCGGCCAGTACGCCAATATCCGTGAGCAGTTCAACGTGCCATTGGCCGCCTTCGAAGGCATCCAAGAATCGCTGGCACGCATCGGCGGCAATGCATGGCTAATGGACAGCGCTCGCCTGCTTACCGCCAAGGCGGTGGACCTGGGCGAAAAGCCTTCGGTGCTGTCGGCCATTCTCAAGTACCACCTGACCGAGCGCGGCCGCGAATGCATCCAGCACGCCATGGACGTGCACGGCGGCAAGGGCATCATCATGGGCCCCAACAACTACTTGGGTCGCAATTGGCAAGGGGCGCCGATCTTCATCACGGTCGAAGGCGCCAACATTCTTTCGCGCAACCTGATGATCTTCGGTCAGGGCGCTATTCGCTGCCATCCGTTCGTGCTCAAGGAAATGGCATTAGCCGGTCGTGAGGACCATGACCAAGCCTTGAGGGAATTCGACGACCTGTTGATGAAGCACATCAGGTTTGCTGTCGGCAACGCAGCGAGCACGCTGGTTCTGAACCTCGGGCTTGGGCGCTTTGAGACGGTGCCCGGTGATTCCTTGAGCCAAGGCTACTTCCGCTCCCTAAACCGCCAGGCGGCCGCCTTCGCCCTCCTGGCCGACCTATCAATGATGTTGCTTGGCGGCGCACTCAAGCGCCGGGAGCGCCTGAGCGCTCGGCTGGGCGATGTATTGAGTTACCTGTACCTGTCGAGCGCCGCGCTCAAGCGCTACCACGACTTGGGCTCACCCGAGCATATGCAGCCCTTGCTATGCTGGGCTATGGAAGAAAGCCTAGGTCAGGCAGAAAAGGCCCTGGACCGACTGCTCGACAACTTCCCCAACCGCTTTGTCGGATGCGCACTCCGTGCCCTGGTATTCCCGCTTGGCCGCCGTCATACCGGGCCGAGCGATGAGTTAGATGCCGAAGTGGCAGCACTGATAGGTCGCCGTAAAGGGGACCCGGCGCTGGAGGAGCTCTTGGGGGGCTGCTTCAGGCCGAGCGCTGCAGGCGATCCTGTCGCAGCGCTGGAGCAAGCAAGCGTATTGTTGGAAGACACCGCAGCACTGTCAAAGACGCTGCACCAGAGCCTCAAGGAGGGGAAGTTCACGCCAAGCCCAGGGCAATCCGTCGTCGAAGCCGCAAGTGAAGCGGGCATGCTGCTACCCGCCGATAAACAACGCCTGGAGAGCGCCGAGGCCGCTCGGCGCCGGGTAATCGACGTAGATGCTTTCGATAAAACCCAACTAAAACGCCCGGAAGGCGCCATTCGTTGATCGGCCCCGTCCATCACGTCCCCGTACGGCCTTTCACACCGTGTTTCAACGCGGTGTGAAAAGCTTGATTACACTTTCCATGGCCATCATGGGCATGGGAACAACGACGATGCCCCACAGCCATGCGAAGTCATGTATGTGCTGAGCCCAGATGACGGTGTAAGGTGAGGGGTCATCCGGGTCGAGTGTAATGGTCCCGTTTTGCGCTATTTGCGCATTTCCGGCCAGTACATGCCACCGTGTCTCGCTCTCAGAGCTCCGGTGCTCTCTGCCGTCCAAGTCCACGCTAAACAGCTGTAACTGCAAGGCGCCATCCACATCGACCATCTTGAAATAATGGGTTGGCTGGGCCAGCAAATTCAAGAAATGGCAAACGCCCTTTTGCCCTGCCGATGTTGCAGTGACTACATCCAGTTTCACAGGTGAGGCAGCAGAGGCTTTACTCAACGCAGGCACTAGGGTGTTGGCGTCCGAATTAAAGACAAGCGAACTTTCTAGCACCGGCGGCTTATAGAAGTATTGCCCATTCACCGCCTCCAGCGCACCGTGCGCTTGTCCCTCAAATGCCCATGTCACCGGGCTAGCGCTTGCTGCAGACAGCGGTTGAGGGACGCTTTCGACACCCACGTTAACAAGTTGCGCCATGGGTGACACAATAAGCCCAGCCGAGCCGCTAGCCACGTTTGCCTGCTGGGATAGTGGCACGGGCTCATAAGCGGCGTTCATCATCAGACTTTGTTTACTATAATACCCTTCCTTGAAGGTATAGCTACCGGGAGGCGCAAATAATCCAACCAGCCAATCGGC
>NZ_JBJJLN010000040.1:0-42049 GCF_046230725.1 Pseudomonas sp. KCJK9000
TGAACTAGGTGGTCGCGCGCGCCCCTAACAGGCGTTACTGGCCCGAAATAAACGTAGGAGCGAGCGCAGCTCGCGATGCGCCGCGCGGGCGGCGCTCGATCTCACAGGCGCTGAAACACCACCGGCGAGCACCAGGCCATTACTTCTCCGTCCACTCCTTCACACGCTCAGGGTGCTTGGCCACCCAATCCTTGGCGGCAGCATCAGGCTTGGCACCTTCCTGGATGGCCAGCATCACTTCGCCGATCTCATCCTTGGACTGCCAGCTGAATTTCTTCAGAAATTCTGCAACTTCCGGGGCCTTGGTCGCCAGTTCCTTGCTGCCGATGCTGTTGACCGTCTCAGACGCGCCATATACGCCCTTCGGGTCTTCGAGGAACTTCAGCTTCCACTTGGCGAACATCCAGTGCGGCACCCAACCGGTAACTGCAATCGGCTGCTGCTTGGCATAGGCGCGGCCCAGCTCGGCGGTCATCGCCGCACCAGAGCTGGCCTGCAGCTTGTAGCCAGTGAGGTCGTAATCCTTGATGGCCTGCTCGGTCTTGATCATCACCCCGGAGCCTGCATCGATACCGACGATCTTCTGCTTGAAGCCGCTGTCGTTCTTGAGGTCAGCAATGCTGACGTCCTTGACGTACTCAGGGACGATCAGGCCAATCTTGGCATCCTTGAAGTTCGGGCCGTAATCGACCACGTTGTCTTTGTTCTTGGCCCAGTATTCACCATGGGTGACCGGCAGCCAGGCCGAGAGCATGGCGTCGAGCTTGCCAGTGGCTACACCCTGCCACATGATGCCGGTGGCCACGGCCTGCAGCTTCACGTCATAGCCGAGTTTCTGCTTGATCACTTCTGCGGCCACGTTGGTAGTCGCCACACTGTCAGCCCAACCATCCACGTAACCAATGCTTACTTCTTTGGCCATGGCCTGTGCAGCGCTCATGGCCAATACCAGGGCGCTACCCACACCCAGGAAACGGCGCATTATTGTAAAAGTAGCCATCAAAGCATCCCCTCGTCAGGTCTTGGAGATTGCATCATCTTCCTGCAACAAAGCCGGACCTGCTCCCACTGCGACCTGTAACCGCCCCATATGCGACAGCACTGTGCCATTAGCGGCATAGACTGACACGGCCCTGCGCGATCCTTGCATGCCAAAGCTTTGGCGCCGGGCTATCATCCTACGTTTTGCGCCTGATGATGGACCGCCCAATGCCCGTTGCTTCCCGCCTGCTGTGGCCGCTCTACCTGCTCGCTTGCCTGCTCGCCCTGCTTGGCCTGGGAGGGCTCTGGTATGGGCTGGGCAAGCCTGTGCTGCTGCCTGATGCGGCAAGCCCTAGCCACAAACTGCAATGCGCGTCCTACACCCCGTTCGACAAGGACCAGTCGCCCTTCGACCAGCCTTTTCGCCTGCGCCCGGCGCGGATGGATGCCGACCTGGCGCTGCTGGCCGAGCGCTTTCGGTGCATCCGCACCTACTCGATGACCGGTCTTGAGGCAATTCCGGCGCTTGCTCGCAAGCATGGGCTGAAAGTGATGCTCGGGGCCTGGGTCAACGCCAACCCTGGCGACACCGACAAAGAGGTGAACGCGCTGATCAGCGCCGCCAATGCCAACCCGGATGTGGTCAGTGCAGTGATCGTGGGCAACGAGACGCTGCTACGCAAGGAAGTCACTGGCGAGCGTCTGGCCGCATTGATCGAGCGGGTGAAAAGCCAGGTCAAGGTACCGGTCACCTATGCCGATGTCTGGGAGTTCTGGCTGCAGCACCCGCAGGTAGCCCCGGCGGTAGACTTTTTGACCATTCACCTGTTGCCGTACTGGGAAGATGACCCCCGCGGTATCGACGATGCCCTTGCCCATGTCGCCGAGGTGCGGCGGGTATTCGGCCAGCGCTTTGCGCCTAAAGACATTTTCATCGGCGAAACCGGCTGGCCCAGCGAAGGCCGCCAGCGCGAGACTGCCGTGCCGAGCCGGGTCAACGAGGCGCGCTTCATCCGTGGCTTCGTGAACATGGCCGAGGCCAATGGCTGGCACTACAACCTGATCGAAGCATTCGACCAGCCGTGGAAGCGTGCCAGCGAGGGCGCGGTGGGCGGCTATTGGGGGCTGTTCGATGCCGACCGGCAGGACAAAGGCGTGCTCGAGGGGCCGGTCAGCAATCTGCCGAACTGGCCGCAGTGGCTGCTGGCGAGCGGGTTGCTGGCAGCGCTGGCGCTGCTGATCGCAGGGCGCCCCGCTACTGCGCAGGCCGCCTTGCTACTACCGCTGCTGGCAGGCATGGGCGCGGGCTGCCTGGGATTGTGGGGCGAGCTGATGCGCACCCATGCACGGTTCGCCGGGGAATGGCTGTGGGCAGCGCTGCTGGCTGCGTTGAACCTGGTGGTGCTGGCCCATGCAGTGCTGGCGCTGGCACGGCGCAGCGGATGGCGTGAACGGCTGTTCGCCTGGCTACAGGCACGGGCTGGCTGGCTGTTGCTGGCTGCCGGGTTCGCGGCGGCGGTGAGCATGCTGGCAATGGTGTTCGACCCGCGTTACCGCAGCTTCCCCACCGCAGCCTTGACGCTGCCGGCGCTGGTTTACCTATTCAGGCCGGTGCCTGTACGGCGAGCGGAAGTGGCGTTGCTGGCCTTCATCATTGGGGCTGGGGTGCTACCGCAATTGTATCGGGAAGGGCTGCAGAACCAGCAAGCCTGGGGTTGGGCGGTGGTCAGTGTATTGATGACAGCAGCCCTGTGGCGCTGCTTGCGTCTGCGCCAAGCTTGAGAAGGGGCTGGCGTCTTATGGCGGGGTAGCACCGGCAACATACAGGCGTTTACCTGACCAACCGCAACCCCGCCAGCACCACAGCGAACACTGCAATGCTGGCGGTGTACAGCACCAATGCCGGTATCGCGAACACCAATGCCAACACGGCCAGCCACCACCCGGCACGCCCGGCTGCGAACTGCGCCACCAACGCCAGCCCTATCCCGCTCCACGCCAGCACCTGAAAGTGAATGGTCAAGCCAAGCAAGGCGCGCACCTGGCACTGCCAGTGGTCGCCTGGCCCGGCGCATAGGCCTACCCACTGCCCCGCTTCCATCAACTGGTAGCGCACGCCATAACTGGCGCTGAGCCAAAGGGCCAGAAACATTAGCGTTAGAGCGGCCGGCAGCGCTCGAGGCATGCTGTTCTCCAATACCCGTAATCGAAACCGTGAATGATCGCTTAAGACCTGCCTTAAGGCAAAATCGGCGACGCACCACTACATTTGCAGATAACCAGGGCACCAAAGGCCACCGCACTTGGCAACTTTGCCGAGGCCAGTGTGGTCATAGCCTGCGTACTGCACGAGCTTGAATCTTCTGGGGGAATACATGCTTCGATCTTGGCGCCTTGCCGCCCTTCTGGGTGGCCTGTTAATGGCTGCTGCCGCTTCGGCGCGGGATATCGACGCCGCGAGCTACGGCTACCCCTTGACCAACCCATTCGAGGCGACCATCGCCACCACGCCGCCGGAGCAGCGCCCGACCCTGCCCAGCGACGATGACATCGACCAATCGGACTACAGCCTCACCCTGCGCCCAGAACGGGAGTTCACCCTGCCCGACAACTTCTGGGCGGTGAAGAAACTCAAGTATCGACTGGCGCGCCAGGACCACCAAGCGCCGCTGATATTCCTCATTGCCGGCACCGGTGCGCCGTACTCCAGCACCATCAACGAGTACCTCAAGAAGCTGTTCTACCAGGCCGGTTACCATGTGGTGCAACTGTCCTCGCCGACCAGCTACGACTTCATGAGCGCTGCATCGCGCTTTGCCACCCCCGGAATCAGCCAGGAAGATGCCGAGGACCTGTACCGAGTGATGCAGGCCGTGCGTGCCCAGCATCCGCGCCTGCCGGTCAGTGACTTTTACCTGACAGGCTACAGCCTGGGGGCGCTGGACGCGGCCTTCGTCAGCCGCCTCGACGAAACCCGCCGCAGTTTCAACTTCAAGCGCGTGCTGTTGTTGAACCCGCCCGTGAACCTGTACACCTCGATCAACAACCTCGACAAACTGGTGCAGACCCAAGTCAAGGGCATCAACCGCAGTACCACCTTCTATGAGCTGATGCTGACCAAGTTGACCCGCTACTTCCAGGACAAAGGTTACGTCGACCTCAACGATGCGCTGCTGTATGACTTCCAGCAATCCAAGCAGCATCTGTCCAACGAACAGATGGCCATGCTCATCGGCACCTCGTTCCGCTTCTCGGCAGCTGACATCGCCTTTACCTCCGACTTGATCAACCGCCGCGGTTTGATCACCCCACCCAAGTACCCGATCACCGAGGGCAGCAGCCTGACGCCCTTCTTCAAGCGGGCCTTGCAATGCGACTTCGATTGCTACATGACCGAACAAGTGATCCCGATGTGGCGCGCCCGCACCGATGGCAACAGCATCCTGCAGCTGGTCAACCAGGTCAGCCTGTACGCGCTCGAGGACTACCTGCACAAGAGCGACAAAATCGCTGTGATGCACAACGCCGACGACCTGATCCTCGGCCCTGGGGACATCGGCTTTTTGCGTAAGGTCTTCGGTGATCGCCTGACCCTATACCCTCATGGCGGCCATTGCGGCAACCTCAATTACCGCGTCAACAGCGACGCCATGCTGGAGTTCTTCCGTGGCTAACAAATTTCTCCTTGCCAGCGCTCTATTGGTAGTCGCGGGTAGTGCCATTGCCGCTGAAACCGCGCCTCGGGCCAGTGTCGTCGAAGCCGACCCGCAAATTGCCGGGCCTGCGCCCCTGGCACCGGAATCCGACGGCTTTCTGGACCCACTGCGCGAGCTGAAATTCAACCCCGGGCTCGACCAGCGCGAGTTCGAACGCTCGACCCTGGAAGCATTGAACGTGTACGACCCACTGGAGTCGGTGAACCGGCGGATCTACCACTTCAACTACCGGCTCGACCAATGGGTGCTGCTGCCGGTGGTCAACGGTTACCAGTACGTTACACCCAGCTTCGTGCGCACCGGGGTAAGCAACTTCTTCAATAATCTGGGCGACGTGCCGAACCTGTTCAACAGCATTTTGCAGCTCAAGGCCAAGCGCTCGGCAGAAATCACCGCGCGGCTGATGTTCAACACTATCATTGGCGTTGGGGGCCTGTGGGACCCGGCAACCAGCATGGGCCTGCCGCGCCAGAGCGAGGACTTTGGTCAGACCCTGGGCTTCTACGGCGTACCGGAAGGGCCCTACTTGATGCTGCCACTGTTCGGCCCATCGAACCTGCGCGACACCGCCGGGCTGGCGGTGGACTACACCGGCGAGCAGGCCATCAACTACTTGAACGTGGCCGATGCCAGCAAGCGCTACCCGGAAATATTCGCACTGCGCGTGGTGGACAAGCGCTACACCACCAAATTCCGCTACGGGCAGCTCAACTCGCCGTTCGAGTATGAAAAGGTACGCTATGTCTACACCCAGGCGCGCAAGCTGCAGATAGCCGAGTAGCCCACAGGCCGGGCAGGCATGGCGGCGCCAATACCGTCAAAGAGGTCGGCCGGCACAGGCGGCCTCAAATGCCCAGGAACTGGCGCAACTCACGCTGTTTGGCCAACGCATCGCGCCGCCCCAGTTCGATCAGCTCGCTGCAGTAGCTGGCCTCGAACAGCAAATAACTCAGCACCCCGGCGCCGCTGGTGCGGGTAGCCCCCGGCCCACGCAGAAACAGGCGCAGCGCTGCCGGCAACTCGCTTCGGTGCCGTGCGGCAATCTCATCCAGTGGCTGACTCGGCGCGACCACCAGCACTTCGATCGGTGCCAACCCAAGACGCCGCGCGTCCAGGTGCGCGGGTAAGAGCCGCCCCAGGTGGTTCAGCCGCTGGAGCAGTTCGATATCGTCCTCGAGGCTGTCGATGAAGGTGCTGTTGAGCATGTGCGCGCCGATTTGCGCCAAACTCGGCTGCCGGCCGCTGTACACGCGCGGGCTGGGTAGCGGCGCGGTCGGGCCCTGCGGGTTGCCACTCACGCCAACCACCAGTACCCGGCTGGCCCCTAAGTGCAGGGCTGGGCTGATAGGCGCCGATTGGCGCACTGCACCGTCGCCATAGAATTCCTCTCCTAGCCGCACCGGGGCGAACAGCAGCGGGATCGCAGCACTGGCTAGCAGGTGGTCGAGAGTCAGTGCCGTAGGCACCCCGATGCGGCGGTGTCGCAGCCAGGGCTCGATGGTGCCCCGGCCTTGATAGAACGTCACAGCCTGCCCACTTTCATAACCAAACGCCGTCACTGCCACAGCCCGCAGTTGCTCGGCAGCGATGGCGTGGCCAATGCCATCAAGGTCCAGGTGTTCAGCCAACAACCCCCGTAACGGGCTGCTGTCGAGCAAGGCCACCGGCACTTGGCTACCAATGCCCAGCAGGTTGTGGCTGACGAAGCGACTGGCCTGGCGTACTACGCCGGGCCAGTCGCTGCGGATCACCAGGTGGCTGCGAAAGTGCTGCCAGAAGCGGGTCAGGCGTTGGACCGCATCGCCAAAGTGAGTGGCGCCGCTGGCCAAGGTGACCGCGTTGATGGCACCGGCCGAGGTGCCCACGATGACCGGGAACGGGTTACGTGCGCCCGGCGGCAGCAGCTCGGCGATCCCTGCCAGCACACCGACCTGATACGCGGCACGGGCGCCGCCGCCAGAAAGAATCAGGCCAGTGGTTGAGGTCATCGATGCCTTCCTGGATAAGTGGGTTTCAGGCTCCGAACAGGCTCAGCGCTGTTTTCTGTCATACAGCCGCGGCTCACCCTCGGGCCGCGATTTGAAGCGCCGATGCGCCCACAGGTACTGCTCTGGGCACTCGCGCAGCACGCTTTCGACCCACTGGTTGATGCGCAGGCAATCGGCCTCTTCGCTTTCACCTGGGAACCCTTCGAGCGGTGGGTGGATAACCAGACGATAGCCGCTACCGTCTTCCAGCCGCCGCTGGGTGAACGGAATCACCTGTGCCTTGCCCAAGCGGGCGAACTTGCTGGTGGCGGTGACCGTGGCTGCTGGGATACCGAACAGCGGCACGAAGATACTTTGCTTGGTGCCGTAATCCTGGTCCGGCGCGTACCAGATCGCCCGGCCCGAGCGCAGCAACTTGAGCATGCCACGCACGTCATCACGTTCCACTGCCAGCGAATCCTGATTGTGTCGCTCCCGGCCATTGCGCTGGATGAAGTCGAACAGCGGGTTGCCGTGCTCGCGATACATGCCGTCGATGGTATGGGCCTGGCCAAGCAGCGCGGCGCCGATTTCCAGGGTGGTGAAATGCACCGCCATGAGGATGGCGCCCTGCCCGGCCTGCTGCGCAGCCTGCAGGTGCTCGAGCCCCTCGATGTGGGCAAGACGCGCCAGGCGGGCTTTGGGCCACCACCAGCTCATGGCCATTTCAAAGAAGGCGATACCGGTGGATGCGAAATTGGCCTTGAGCAAACGCCGCCGTTCGTCGTCGGACAACGCCGGGAAGCACAGCTCCAGGTTGCGCGCTGCGATACGCCGGCGCTCGCCAGCCACACGGTACATCAGCGCGCCCAAGGCGCTGCCCAGCCATAGCAGGGCACGATAAGGCAACTGCACCACCAGCCACAGCAGACCCAGGCCAAGCCACAGGCCCCAGAAACGCGGGTGCAGAAAATAGGGTCTAAAACGCGGGCGGTCCATTGAAGCTTCCGGTAAGACAAAGGCCGAGCATTCTACATCGGATCGGCTCCGGTTGCGGCCAACCGGTCTTATCGCTATAAGTCAGGGCACTTTTTTCGCAACAAGCCGTCTATGCAGACCATGAGCCCAAACCAAACACCCGACACCGCCTCCGTGTTCCAGCTCAAGGGCAGCATGCTCGCCATCACCGTGCTGGAACTGGGGCGCAACGACCTCGAAGCCCTCGACCGCCAGTTGGCGGCAAAGGTGGCACTGGCCCCCAATTTCTTCAGCAATACACCGCTGGTGCTGGCGCTGGACAAGTTGCCGGCCGACGAAGGGGCGATCGACTTGCCCGGGCTGATGCGCATCTGCCGCCACCATGGCCTGCGCACCCTGGCCATCCGCGCCAGCCGCATCGAGGACATCGCCGCAGCGATCGCCATCGACCTGCCGGTGCTGCCGCCGTCCGGCGCCCGTGAGCGGCCGCTGGAACCTGAGCCTGAGGTGAAGAAAGCCGAACCTGCCCCGGCGCCGGCACCCGAACCCGAGCCGCAGGTACGCCCGACCCGCATCATCACCTCGCCAGTAAGAGGTGGTCAGCAGATCTACGCCCAGGGTGGCGACTTGATCGTCACCGCCTCGGTCAGCCCAGGTGCGGAACTTCTTGCCGATGGCAACATCCATGTGTACGGCGCGATGCGTGGCCGGGCATTGGCTGGCATCAAAGGCAACACCAAGGCACGTATCTTCTGCCAGCAGATGACCGCTGAAATGGTTTCGATCGCCGGCCAGTACAAAGTGTGCGAAGACCTGCGCCGCGACCCGTTGTGGGGCGCTGGCGTGCAAGTCAGCCTGTCCGGTGACGTGTTGAACATCACCCGTCTTTAACGGATACTTGCCGTCATTTTTAGAGCAACTTTTTTAACGGTTGCCATTATTTGCATTTTGCATGGGACATGCGTCCCAACTTATTTAGGGGTGAAACACCTTGGCCAAGATTCTCGTCGTTACTTCCGGCAAAGGGGGTGTGGGCAAGACCACCACCAGCGCCGCCATCGGCACCGGCCTCGCACTGCGCGGCCACAAGACGGTCATCGTCGACTTCGACGTGGGCCTGCGTAACCTCGACCTGATCATGGGCTGCGAGCGCCGCGTAGTGTACGACTTTGTCAACGTGGTCAACGGCGAGGCCAACCTGCAGCAGGCCCTGATCAAGGACAAGCGCCTCGAGAACCTGTTCGTGCTGGCTGCCAGCCAGACCCGCGACAAAGACGCGCTGACCCAGGAAGGCGTGGAAAAAGTGTTGATGGAACTGAAAGAACAGTTCGATTACGTGATCTGCGACTCCCCCGCCGGTATCGAAAAAGGCGCCCACCTGGCGATGTATTTCGCCGACGAAGCCATCGTCGTGACCAACCCTGAAGTTTCTTCGGTACGTGACTCCGATCGCATGCTGGGTATCCTGTCGAGCAAGTCGCGACGCTCCGAGAACGGCGAAGAGCCGATCAAGGAACACTTGCTGATCACCCGCTACCACCCAGAGCGCGTCGAGAAAGGCGAAATGCTCAGCATCGCCGACGTCGAAGAAATCCTGGCGATCAAACTCAAGGGCGTGATCCCAGAGTCGCAAGCCGTTCTGAAGGCCTCCAACCAGGGTATCCCGGTAATCCTCGACGACCAGAGCGATGCCGGCCAGGCTTACAGCGACACGGTCGACCGCCTCCTGGGCAAAGAGAAACCCCTGCGTTTCATCGAAGTGCCGAAGCAAGGATTCTTCGCGCGCCTGTTTGGAGGCAAATAAACCATGAACCTTTTTGACTTCTTTCGTGGCAGACAGAAACAGTCCAGCGCGTCGGTAGCGAAAGAGCGTCTACAGATCATCGTGGCGCATGAGCGCGGCCAGCGCAGCGAGCCGGACTACCTGCCGGCGCTGCAGAAAGAACTGCTGGAAGTGATCCGCAAGTATGTGAACATCGGCAACGACGATGTGCATATCGAGCTGGAAAACCAAGGCAGCTGCTCGATTCTGGAGCTGAACATCACCTTGCCTGATCGCTGATTTGGCTTGAAGCTGGGGCCGCATTGCCGCCCTTTCGCGACCCAAGCCCGCTCCCACACAGGCTATGCAATGCCCTGTGGGAGCGGCCTTGTGTCGCCAAGGGCGGCAATGCGGCCCCGCTGTTTTTCCCTGATTTGACCGAGACCCTGCAATGCCGCTGTCGAACATCCAGATCCTCCATGAAGACGCCGCCATTCTGGTGATCAACAAGCCAACCCTGCTGTTGTCGGTGCCAGGCCGCGCCGAGGACAACAAGGACTGCCTGATCACTCGCCTGCAGCAAAACGGCTACCCGGACGCGCTGATCGTGCACCGCCTGGACTGGGAAACTTCCGGCATCATCCTGCTGGCGCGAGATGCCGACAGCCACCGCGAGCTGTCGCGACAGTTCCATGACCGCGAAACCGAAAAGGCCTATACCGCATTGTGCTGGGGCCAACCTGAGCTGGACAGCGGCAGCATCGACCTGCCGCTGCGCTACGACCCGCCTACCAAGCCGCGGCATGTCGTCGACCATGAGCAGGGCAAGCATGCGCTGACCTTCTGGCGTGTTGTGGAACGTTACCAGGATCACTGCCGGGTCGAGCTGACGCCGATCACTGGCCGCTCGCATCAGTTGCGCGTGCACATGCTTTCGATCGGCCACCCGCTGCTGGGCGACCGCCTCTACGCCAACCCGCAGGCGCTTGCAGCACATGTACGGCTGTGCCTGCATGCCTCGATGCTGAGCTTCACCCACCCAGTCAGCGGTGAGCGCTTGAAGTTCGAGTGCCCTGCCCCCTTCTGAAGTCATCTGCGTTAAACTCGCGCCACTGCTGTCTGGAGTGAGTTATGCGCGAAGCACTGAATACCGGCCTGATCGAATTCCTCAAGGCCTCCCCGACGCCTTTCCATGCCACCGCCAGCCTGGCCCAGCGCCTGGAGGCGGCCGGCTATCAGCGCCTGGACGAGCGTGACAGCTGGGCCACGGTGCCGGGCGGGCGCTATTACGTTACCCGCAACGACTCCTCGATCATCGCCATCAAGCTGGGCAAGCAGCCAGCGCTGCTCAATGGTATTCGCATGGTAGGCGCGCATACCGACAGCCCGTGCCTGCGGGTCAAGCCGCAGCCTGAGCTGCAACGCCAGGGCTTCCTGCAACTGGGCGTAGAGGTGTATGGCGGTGCGCTGCTGGCGCCGTGGTTCGACCGCGACCTGTCGCTGGCTGGGCGGGTCACCTTCCGCCGCGATGGCAAGGTCGAAAGCCAACTGATCGACTTCAAACTGCCGATAGCCGTCATCCCCAACCTGGCCATTCACCTGAACCGCACCGCCAACGAAGGCTGGCACATCAACCCACAGAACGAACTGCCGCCGATTCTGGCTCAGGTCGCCGGGGACGAACGCATCGACTTTCGCGCCGTGCTCACCGAACAGCTGGCTCGCGAGCACGAGCTCAATGCAGACGTGGTGCTCGATTACGAGCTGAGCTTCTACGACACCCAGGACGCTGCATTGATCGGCCTGCACGGCGACTTCATCGCCGGCGCTCGCCTGGACAACCTGCTGTCATGCTACGCCGGCCTACAGGCCCTGCTGGCGGCAGACAGCGATGAAACCTGTGTGCTGGTGTGCACCGACCATGAAGAAGTCGGCAGCTGCTCGGCCTGCGGCGCCGACGGCCCGATGCTCGAGCAGACCTTGCAGCGCTTGCTGCCGGACGGCGACGCCTATGTCCGTACGATTCAGCGCTCGTTGATGGTTTCGGCCGACAACGCCCACGGCGTGCACCCCAACTACGCCGACAAGCATGACGGCAACCACGGGCCCAAGCTCAATGCCGGCCCGGTGATCAAGGTCAACAACAACCAGCGCTACGCCACCAACAGCGAAACGGCCGGGTTCTTCCGTCACCTGTGCATGGCCGAGGAAGTGCCGGTGCAAAGCTTCGTGGTGCGCAGCGACATGGGCTGTGGTTCGACTATCGGGCCAATCGCAGCCAGCCACCTTGGCGTACGTACCGTGGATATCGGCTTGCCGACCTTCGCCATGCACTCGATCCGCGAACTGTGCGGTAGCCACGACCTGGCTCACTTGGTGAAGGTGTTGAGCGCGTTCTATCGTAGCCGCGAGCTGCCTTGACCCTGCGCAGGGCCCGCTGCAATAGCACCGGCGGGCCCTGTTGGCAGGGGTCAGGCAAGGCGTCCAGGTTCAGGCGAACTGTGGGAGCCTGCTTGCGTGCTCGAACAATATTCACCAGCCATTCAGGCCCTGCTGACACTCAGCCGGTAGGGCCATCTATCGCTCATGCGTCTGGACTATGCTCTAAGTACAGCCACGCGAACGCAGAAGGATTACTGCCATGTCCCCCTTCCTTTCACTATTCGTACCGGTATTTCTGTTTCTGATGCTGCTGACCATTGGCTTCAGCCTGCGCGAGCGCAATGCAGGGGTGGTGATGATGTGGATCGGCACCTTGGGCATCTTCGGCCTCACGTGTTGGACGATCCTGGAGAAACTGCCGGCATAAACCTCTACACTCGGGCAATCGTTTTACCTGAGGTAGATTTCCCGGTGCCAGCCTTCCTGCGTTGCCTAGCCCTGTTGCTATTCTTCTTCATTGCCCCGGCCCACGCCGCGGGCTTGCCCAGCCTGCTGGGTTCGAGCGCCCCCGCCCAGCCCGAAGCCACCGAGCCACTGGGCAAATCGTTGGACGAGGTGATCAAGAACCTTGAAAACGACCAACAACGCGCCAAGCTGCTGGCGGACCTGAAGAAACTGCGCGACGCCACCAAGCAGTCACAACCTAGCGTGGAACAGGGTGTTCTTGGCCTGATCGGCAGCGCCCTTGGCGACTTCGAAAAACAGTTCAGCGGCGACTCCAGCCCCTTCCATCGCTGGTCACAGGAAATCGAGCAAGCCCAGGCCGAGCTGGTCGAGCTGATCGTACCGGTGCATCAGTGGCCGGCCATTCTGTTCGGCTTTGCTGCCGTGATCGCGGTCTGGAGCCTGCTGGCCTATGCCTTCAACTGGGTTGGCCACCGTGTGCGGGTGCGGTTCGGCCTGACCGAAGAACTGCCGCAACACCCGCGTACCTGGGACCTGGTGCGCTTCGCTTTGCGCAAGCTGGGACCCTGGCTGGTAGCCCTTATCTTCACGGTATACCTAAGCTTCGCCCTGCCGCCGTCGCTGGGTAAATCGCTGGCCATGGTGCTGGCCTATGCCTTGGTCGTGGGCACCTGCTTCTCGGCCATCTGCGTGATCGCCTTCTCGCTGCTCGACGGGCCCCACCGGCACCGCGCACTGCACATCCTGCGCCACCAGGCGTTTCGCCCGCTGTGGCTGATCGGCAGTTTCGCCGCCTTTGGCGAAGCTATGAGCGACCCACGCATGCTGGTCGCCCTGGGTACCCACCTGGCCCACGCTTTGGCAACCTTGGCCAACGTGATCGCAGCGCTGTCCTCGGGCCTGTTCATCCTGCGCTTTCGCAGGCCGATCGCTCACCTGATCCGCAACCAGCCGCTGAACCGACGCCTGACCCGGCGTACCCTGAGCGACACCATCGAGATTCTCGGCAGCTTCTGGTTCGTGCCGGCTCTGATCCTGGTAGCCGTGTCGCTGTTCGCTACCTTCATCTCCGCAGGCGACACCAGCACGGCCTTGCGCCAGTCGCTGATGTGCACCGTACTGGTAGTGGTGTGCATGGTGCTCAACGGCCTGGTGCGTCGCCACGCGGCGAACCCCAAACGTGCCACCAAGCGCCAGGCGGTCTATGCCGAGCGCCTGCGCAATTTCGGCTACCTGCTGGTGCACTTGTTCATCTGGCTGATATTCATCGAGTTGGGGCTGCGCGTGTGGGGCCTGTCGATGATCGGTTTCGCCCAAGGTGACGGGCATGACGTAAGCGTGCGCCTGATGGGCCTGGCCGGCACGCTGATCGTCGCCTGGCTGGTGTGGATTCTCGCCGACACCGCCGTGCACCACGCCTTGGTGCGTTCGCGACGGGGCATGGCCAACGCCCGCGCGCAGACCATGATGCCGCTGATCCGCAACGTGATGTTCGTGGTGATCTTCATCATCGCGCTGATCGTCGCCCTGGCCAACATGGGCATGAACGTCACCCCGCTGCTGGCCGGTGCCGGTGTCATCGGCCTGGCCATCGGTTTTGGCGCGCAGTCGCTGGTGGCCGACCTGATCACCGGGTTGTTCATCATCATCGAAGACTCGCTGGCGATCGACGACTACGTCGATGTGGGTGGCCACTTGGGCACGGTGGAGGGCCTGACCATCCGCACCGTGCGCCTGCGTGACATCGACGGCATCGTGCATACCATTCCGTTCAGCGAAATCAAGAGCATCAAGAACTACTCCCGCGAGTTTGGCTATGCGATCTTCCGCGTGGCCATTCCCCACAGCATGAACATCGACCAGGCGATCACACTGATCCGAGAAGTTGGGCAGAAGCTGCGCAACGATCCACTGATGCGTCGCAATATCTGGTCGCCGCTGGAATTGCAGGGGGTGGAGAGTTTCGAGTCAGGCTCGGCAGTCTTGCGGGCACGTTTCAAGACCGCGCCGATCAAGCAGTGGGAAGTGTCGCGGGCCTTCAACCTGGCGCTCAAGCGCCAGCTCGATGAGGCCGGGCTGGATCTGGCAACCCCACGCCTGTCGGTGCAAGTCGTCACCGCAGGTGGCGGTGGCATGGCCGAAACCGGCGACCGCAGCTAGCGCCTCAACCGGCCTGGGCACGAATGCAGATCGCATCGTGCCGCCAATACTCCAGGTCACAGTCGATCAAGCGCCCATGCTGGTCGCTGTTGACCCGGGTGATGTGCAAGCCTGGGCTCCCCGCCGACACCTTCAATGCTCCAGCTGCGGCCACCGGCAGCGCAGTCGGCAGGATTTCGAAACACACCTGCCCATAGCGGATGCCGTAGACGCGCTCGTAGAGCTCGGTCAGCGAGTGCGCCAGTTCGTGCTCGAGTATGCCAGGGAAATAATTCGGGTTGAGGTAGTGCTCGGCATACAACACCGCCCGCCCATCGATGCGCCGCAAGCGGCAGATGCGCACCACGCTCGATAGCGCTGGCAGCTGCAACCTTGCGCAGATCGCCGCAGACGCAGGTTGAAGGCGCGCCGAGAGCAACTCGGTACTCGCTACCCGCCCCTGACTGCGCACCATCGCGTGAAAATGGCTACGCTCGATCAGGTCGTAGGTCAGCCGTTGCGCAGCGACGAACCAACCGCGCCGCTCCTCCCGATAGATCAAGCCCAGCGCTTCGAGCTGCACCAACGCCTCGCGCAGGGTAATGCGGGTGGTGGCGAACACCTCACTGAGCTTGCGTTCGGCAGGTAGCTTCCCGCCCGGTGCCAACAGGCCGTGCTCGATCTGCTCCTGCAAGGCATGGCAGATAGCTGTTACCGCCCGTGGTGGCGTCGATTGCATCAAAAGGTTACCTATCTGGACTAGTCCAGCCCCATAACGGGGCCTTTGGAGAATAGTGCAAGCCTAGGCAGGGCTGATGAACATCCCATGACAAAGGCTGTGTCCAGCCATTGCCAGAAACGCGCCAAGCCAGCAAAACCGCGGGCGGTGCTTGGTCTACGCTGTAGCTTCAGGGCGGGCGACGGCCCCGCCCTACATCAAACTGTCACGCAAACGGCCTACCTTGGCTCAAGCTTTGCTGACCTAGACCAACGGTCGGCATTAACCGCTTCACTCATAACAACGATCGCTTTAGGCACCCACCCAAGGAGCTTCGGATGAAAAAGTTGTTCATGGCGTCACTGCTTGGCTCGGCCATTACCCTGTGCACCTCGGCGATGGCCGCCGGCCCCGACCTCAAAGCCCTGGAAGATGCAGCCCGCAAGGAAGGCACAATCAACAGCGTGGGCATGCCCGATGTCTGGGCCAACTGGAAAGGCACCTGGGATGATCTGGCCAGCCAATACGGCCTCAAACACAGCGATACCGACATGAGTTCGGCACAGGAAATCGCCAAGTTCGAAGCCGAGAAAGACAACGCCAGTGCCGACATTGGCGATGTGGGTGCGGCATTCGGCCCGATCGCCGCGGCCAAGGGCATCACTGCGCCGTACAAGCCTAGTACCTGGGACCAGGTACCGGTGTGGGCCAAGGATCAGGACGGCCACTGGGCGCTGGCCTATACCGGCACCATCGCCTTCATCATCAACAAGGACCTGGTCAAGGAGGGCGAGCGCCCGACCAGCTGGCAGGACCTGGAAAAAGGCAAATACAAGGTCGCCATCGGTGACGTCGCCACCGCCGCTCAAGCTGCCAATGGCGTGTTGGCGGCAGCCATCGCCTTCAAGGGTGACGAGAAGAATATAGAACCGGGTCTGCAGTTGTTCACCAAGCTGGCCCAGCAAAATCGGTTGTCTTTGGCCAACCCGACCATCCAAACCATCGAGAAAGGCGAGGTCGAAGTGGGCGTGGTCTGGGACTTCAACGGTCTGAGCTACCGAGAGCAGATCGACCCCAAGCGCTTCGAGGTGCTGATCCCCTCCGACGGCTCGGTGATCTCCGGCTACACCACCATCATCAACAAGTACGCCAAGCATCCCAATGCCGCCAAGCTTGCGCGTGAGTACATTTTCAGCGATGCCGGGCAGATCAACCTGGCCAAGGGGCACGCTAGGCCGATCCGGGCCGAGCATCTGAAGTTGCCGGAGGACGTGCAGGCCAAGCTGCTGCCTAACGAGCAATACAAGGCCGCCAAACCGATCGAGGATGCCGCTGGATGGGAAGCGACTTCCAAGGCGCTGCCGCAAAAATGGCAGGAGCAAGTGATCATCGAGATGAAGTGAGGCGCCGGCTCTTGTAGTGCCTGACCCGCCCCTTTCGCGGTGGTTCACCGAGTGCCGAACCACCGCGCAAAGCCTGATTGGAGTAAGCATGCAACACAACGTCATTCTGGTCCTGCTCGACGGCCTCAACTATCAGGTGGCCCACCATGCCATGGGCCACCTGCACGCCTACGTCGAGGCCGATCGCGCTGCGCTGTACCGGGTGGAATGCGAGCTGCCGTCGCTGTCCCGGCCGCTGTACGAGTGCATCCTCACGGGTGTGGCCCCCATCGACAGCGGCATCGTGCATAACAACGTCAACCGCCTGTCCAACCAGCGCAGCGTGTTCCATTATGCCCGGGAGGCCAACCTGGGCACCGCGGCGGCGGCCTATCACTGGGTGAGCGAGTTGTACAACCGCTCCCCTTTCGATCCACAGCGCGATCGACACACCCATGCGCCCAAGCTGCCGATCCAGCATGGGCTGTTCTACTGGGACGACCGCTACCCGGATTCGCACCTGCTGGCCGATGGCGAGTATTTGCGTCGCCGGCATGCGCCCAATTTTCTCCTGGTGCACCCTATGAGCATCGACGATGTCGGCCACCACCACGGCCTGGACAGCAGCCAGTACCGTAACGCCGCGCGCAGCGCGGACATCCTGCTGGCCGACTATTTGCCCGGCTGGCTGGAGGAGGGTTATCAGGTGATCGTCACCGCCGACCACGGCATGAACAATGACCGTTCGCACAACGGCCTGCTGGCTGAAGAACGTGAAGTACCGCTGTTCGTGTTCGGCGACGGCTTCAGCCTTGACCCGGCCGCCAAACCCCTGCAGACCGAGTTGTGCGGCACGATCTGCGAACTGCTGGGTGCGGCCCATGACAAGACCGTCTGCCGGGAGCTGCTCAAGTGAAGGCCGGCAATCGGAGCCGTTACCTGGCGCTGCTGTGTCTGCTGCCGTTCGCAGTGTTCTTCATCATCTTCCAGATCGCACCGCTCGCTTGGGTGGCCATCAACAGCCTGCAATCGCAAGCAGGCTGGGGCATGGAAAACTTCAGCAAGGTGTTCGCCTCGAAATTTTATTTGCAGGCCCTGCAGCGCAGCCTGGAAATCAGCTTCTGGTCCAGCCTGTTCGGCATCGTCATCGCAACCCTTGGCGCCTACTCGCTGCGCCAGGTCGACTCGAAGCTGCGCGACTTCGTCAGTGCCTTCGCCAACATGACCAGCAATTTCGCCGGGGTGCCGCTGGCCTTCGCCTTCATCATTCTGCTCGGTTTCAACGGCGCGCTGACTCTGCTACTGAAACAGGTCGGCCTGCTGGAGGACTTCAGTATCTACTCCAAGAGCGGACTGATCCTGGTGTACACCTACTTCCAGATCCCCCTTGGCGTATTGCTGCTCTACCCCGCCTTCGACGCCTTGCGCGAGGACTGGCGTGAATCGGCGGCGCTGCTGGGGGCCAGCCACTGGCAGTTCTGGCGCCATATCGGCCTGCCGGTGCTGACCCCAGCGCTGCTCGGCACCTTCGTCATCCTGCTGGCCAACGCGCTGGGTGCATACGCCACCGTGTATGCCCTGACCACCGGCAACTTCAATGTGCTGCCAATCCGCATCGCCGGCCTGGTGGCCGGTGACATCAGTCTTGATCCGAACCTGGCCAGTGCCCTGGCGATGGTGCTGGTGGGGCTGATGACAGTGGTGACGGTGGTTCATCAATGGCTGCTCAAGAGGAGCTACCATGCGCGCTGAACAATCATCTTCCGGGCTCTACCACCGGGTGGTGGTATACCTGCTGTTCCTGATCTTGCTGCTGCCGCTGGCCGGTACGCTGTTGTATTCGCTGGCAACCAGCTGGTCGGCGAGCCTGTTGCCCAGCGGCCTTACCTTCAAATGGTACGTCGCACTGTGGAGCGAACCGCGCTTTCTGGCTGCATTCGGCCAGTCGCTGCTGGTCTGCGTGGGTGCACTGCTGCTCTCGGTGGTGCTGATCCTGCCGCTGTTGTTCGTGGTGCACTATCACTTCCCGAAACTTGACGCGCTGATGAACATCCTCATCCTGCTGCCCTTTGCCGTACCGCCAGTGGTGTCGTCGGTAGGCCTGCTGCAGCTTTACGGCAGTGGGCCCATGGCAATGGTTGGCACGCCGTGGATCCTGATCGGCTGCTACTTCACCATCGCCCTGCCATTCATGTACCGAGCCATCACCAACAACCTGCAGGCGATAAACCTGCGCGACCTGATGGATGCCGCCCAGCTGCTTGGCGCCAGCACCTGGCAGGCCGCCATGCTGGTGGTACTGCCAAACCTGCGCAAAGGCCTGATGGTCGCCCTGCTGCTGTCGTTTTCATTCCTGTTCGGCGAGTTCGTGTTTGCCAACCTGTTGGTCGGCACTCGCTACGAAACCTTGCAGGTGTACCTGAACAACATGCGCAACAGCAGCGGGCACTTCAATAGCGCATTAGTGATCTCGTACTTCGCTTTCGTGCTGGTGCTGACCTGGGTCGCCAACCGCCTGAACAAGGACAAAACCTGACATGAGCTTCGTCAGCGTACAGAAATTGCAAAAAAGCTACGGCGGCAGCCCGGTGTTCGAGAACATCGACTGCCAGATCCAGCGGGGCGAGTTCGTCACCCTGCTGGGCCCCTCTGGCTGCGGCAAGTCCACCCTGCTGCGCTGCATCGCCGGGCTGACCCCGGTGGACGCTGGGCAGATCCTGCTGGACGGTGTCGATATCGTGCCCTTGAGCCCGCAAAAGCGCGGCATTGGCATGGTTTTCCAGAGCTATGCGCTGTTCCCCAACATGACCGTGGAACAGAACGTCGCGTTCGGCCTGCGCATGCAGAAGGTCAAGGCCGATGAAAGCCAGCAGCGGGTCCGCGAAGCCCTGGAACTGGTAGAGCTGGGCAGCTTCGCCGGGCGCTACCCGCATCAGCTGTCAGGCGGCCAGTGCCAGCGCGTGGCCCTGGCCCGCTCGCTGGTCACTCGCCCACGTCTGCTGCTGCTCGATGAGCCGTTGTCGGCGCTCGATGCACGCATCCGTAAACACCTGCGCGAGCAGATCCGGGCGATCCAGCGCGAGCTTGGCCTGACGACCATTTTCGTCACCCATGATCAGGAAGAAGCGCTGACCATGTCTGACCGGATCTTCCTCATGAACCAGGGCCGCATCGTCCAGAGCGGCGACGCCGAAACACTCTATACAGCGCCAGCGGACCTGTTCGCCGCAGGCTTTATCGGCAACTACAACCTGCTTGAGGCCGACAGCGCCAGCCGCCTGCTGCAGCGCACGGTGACCAGTCGCCTGGCGATCCGCCCGGAGTCGATCACCCTGGGTACCCACGGTGAACTGGACGCCCAGGTGCGCAGTCACAGCCTGCTGGGCAACGTCATCCGCTATCGCATAGAGGTGCGTGGGGTGGAACTGGTGGTCGATGTGCTCAACCGTTCGCCTGAAGACCTGCATGCCGATGGCCAGCGGGTATCCCTGTCGATCGACCCCACGGCGCTGCGTGAAGTGGCCTAAGGAGACTCAACACCATGGCACTGGCAATTTTCGATCTGGACGAAACCCTGATCAATGGCGACTGTGCGTCGCTGTGGAGCGAGCAGATGGCACGGCTGGGCTGGGTTGACGGCAAGGCCTTCCTGCGCCGCGACCATGAGCTGATGCAGGCTTACGGCAAAGGCCACCTGCAGATGGAAGACTATATGGCGTTCAGCCTGGAGCCCATCGCCGGGCGCACGCTGGAGGAAGTGGAGCACCTGGTCGAGCCGTGGGTCGAGGAGGTGATCGAACCGATCATCTACAGCGATGCGTGCCGTTGCATCGCCGAGCACCGCCAGCGCGGCGACCGGATTCTGATCATCTCGGCTTCTGGCACACACCTGGTCGGGCCGATCGCGGCGCGGCTAGGGGTGGATGAGTACTTGGCGATCGAACTGGAGGCGGTGAACGGAGTATTCACCGGTAGGACCCATGGCGTGTTGACCTATCGCGAAGGCAAGATCACCCGGTTGCTGGAGTGGCTGGACCAGGAGCAGGAGAACCTGGAGGGAGCGAGTTTCTATTCCGACTCGCGCAACGACCTGCCGTTGTTACTGAAGGTCGATCATCCCTATGCGGTGAACCCGGATGCGGTCTTGCGCGAGCACGCCCAGATAAATGGCTGGCCGATCTTGAACTGGAGCTGAAGCATTCAAAGGGCCGGCCCGGCCTGCTCGCGGGCGAACCCGCTGCCACCGGGCCAAGGCCTGGGATTTCGGTGACGGCGGGTTGACCCCGAAAGCATCAAGCCCGCTTAAGAAAGGCTTGGGTCAATGACCATTACCAGCTTGCCGGAGACCTGATTGCTTTCGAGCTCTGCATACGCCGCCTGGGCAAACTCCACCGGGTAGGTATCGACCAGTTGCGGCGACAGGCGCCCTTCGCTGAACAGCGGCCATACCTGCTGTTGCAGTTCGCGCAGCAACTCGGCCTTGAAGCCATCGTCGCGGTTGCGCAAGGTAGAGCCGGTGATTTCCAGGCGCTTGCCCAGTACCTGAGCCAGGTCCAGCTCGAACGTGCGCCCGCCCATCAGGCCGATGATCACCCAGCGGCCATCCCGGGCCAACAGCTTCAGGTTCAGTTCACCGTAGCTCGCACCGACCGGGTCGAGAATCACGTCGAACGGGCCGATGCCCTCGAGCGCGTCGAGGTTTTCGTTACGCACCACGCCACCGGCGGCGCCCAGCGCCTCACAGTAGCTCAGGCGATCCTTGGAGCCGACGCTGACCCACACCGGGCTACCAAAAGCCTTGCACAGCTGGATCGCTGCAGAGCCCACACCACTGGCACCGGCATGCACCAGCACTTTCTCCCCTGCCTTCACCTTGCCCAGCTGGAAAATGTTCAACCACGCCGTGGCGTACACCTCCGGCAGCGCCGCCGCTTCGTGCAGGCTCAGGCCTTCGGGCACCGGCAGCACATGGCGGGCATCGACCACCACCTCTTCGGCCATGGCACCGCTGGCCAGCAGTGCGCAGACGCGGTCGCCCACCCGCCAGTCGGAGCCGGCACCCACCTCCTCGATCACCCCGGCGCACTCCAGGCCCATGTAAGGGCTGGCGCCTGGCGGTGGCGGATACAGACCCTTCATTTGCAGCAGGTCGGCCCGGTTCAGACCGGCAGCAGCCACGCGAATGCGTACTTGGCCCGCGTCACAGGCTGGGCGCTGCGCTTCGACCCAGTCCACATGTCCTTCAACGCCTTGCAATGCCTTCACAGTGCCTCCATAGTTGAATCACAGACTGAGCCTGAGGAGCCCGCTCCTCAGGCTTTTTTGCAGTATTTGACCGGTTCCCATGGAACCGGCGAACGGAAAAGACGGCCTACTATGCGTGATCAATTGCCTCCACGTCGAATC
This sequence comes from Pseudomonas sp. KCJK9000, assembly GCF_046230725.1. Taxonomy (NCBI): domain Bacteria; kingdom Pseudomonadati; phylum Pseudomonadota; class Gammaproteobacteria; order Pseudomonadales; family Pseudomonadaceae; genus Pseudomonas; species Pseudomonas sp. KCJK9000. Next base: position 21,897 of record NZ_JBJJLN010000040.1, read on the forward strand.
AGCATGAAGCATTTCCTTCCAAGCACCGCCCTGGCCATGATGATCGGCCTGGGTAGCCTCACGCTCGGCGGCAATGCGGCGGCCGCCAATAAATGGGACAGCCTGCAGCCGGATCGTGACGAAATCGTCGCCAGCTTGAACGTGGTGGAGTTGCTAAAACGCCACCACTACAGCAAACCACCGCTCGATGATGCCCGTTCGGTGATCATCTACGACAGCTACATCAAGCTGCTCGACCCGGCTCGCAGCTACTTCACCGCAGCTGACATTGCCGAATTCGACAAGTGGAAGACGCAATTCGACGATTTCCTCAAAAGCGGCAATCTCGAGCCCGGTTTCACCATCTACAAGCGCTACCTCGACCGGGTCAAGCAGCGCCTGGACTTCGCCCTGGCCGAGCTGGCCAAAGGCGTCGACAAGATGGACTTCACCACCCACGAAACCTTGCTGATCGACCGTAAGGATGCACCGTGGGAGAAGGACCAGGCCGCGCTCGACGAGCTGTGGCGCAAACGCGTAAAGGATGAGGTACTGCGCCAGAAAATCGCCGGCAAAGAGCCCAAGCAGATCCAGGAGACCCTCACCAAGCGCTACAAGAACCAGCTCGCACGTCTGGACCAGACACGCGCCGAGGATATCTTCCAGGCCTATATCAATACCTTCGCGCAGTCCTACGACCCGCACACCAATTACCTGTCGCCAGACAATGCCGAGAACTTCGACATCAACATGAGCTTGTCGCTCGAAGGCATCGGCGCAGTGCTGCAAAGCGACAACGACCAGGTCAAGATCGTACGCCTGGTGCCTGCCGGCCCGGCCGCCAAGACCAAGCAGGTAGCGCCAGCCGACAAGATCATCGGTGTGGCCCAAGGCAACAAGGAAATGGTCGACGTGGTCGGCTGGCGCCTGGACGAAGTGGTCAAGCTGATCCGTGGCCCTAAAGGCTCGGTGGTCCGCCTGGAGGTCATCCCGGCCAGCAATGCGCCAAGCGACCAGACCAGCAAGATCGTCTCGATCACCCGTGAGGCAGTCAAGCTTGAAGAACAGGCGGCGAAGAAGTCGGTGCTCAAACTCAAGCAGGACGGGCGCGATTACAAGCTGGGCATCATCGAAATCCCGGCCTTCTACCTGGACTTCAAGGCTTACCGCGCCGGCGACCCTGAATACAAGAGCACCACGCGCGACGTGAAGAAACTGCTCACCGAACTGCAGAAGGAAAAGGTCGACGGGGTTGTCATCGACCTGCGCAACAATGGCGGCGGCTCTTTGCAGGAGGCCACCGAACTGACCAGCCTGTTCATCGAGAAAGGCCCGACCGTGCTGGTACGCAACAGCGATGGGCGTGTCGATGTACTGGAAGACGAAAACCCAGGCGCCTTCTACAAAGGCCCGCTGGCGCTGCTGGTCAACCGCTTGTCTGCCTCGGCTTCGGAAATCTTCGCCGGCGCCATGCAGGACTATCACCGGGCGCTTATCATCGGTGGCCAGACCTTCGGCAAAGGCACGGTCCAGACCATTCAGCCGCTCAATCATGGCGAGCTGAAACTGACCCTGGCCAAGTTCTACCGGGTTTCCGGGCAGAGCACCCAGCACCAGGGCGTGCTGCCGGACATCGATTACCCGTCGATCATCGACACCAAGGAAATCGGCGAAAGCGCTCTGCCAGAAGCCATGCCATGGGACACCATCCGCCCGGTGGTCAAGCCGACGTCCGACCCGTTCAAGCCGTTCCTGGCTGACCTGAAGGCCAAGCATGATGCACGCAGCGCCAAGGATGCCGAGTTCACTTACATCCGCGACCGCCTGGCGCTGACCCAGAAGCTGATGGACGAGAAGACCGTAAGCCTCAACGAGCAGGAACGCCGTGCCCGTCACGATGAAGTCGAAGCCAAGCAATTGGCCATGGAAAACATCCGCCGCAAGGCCAAAGGCGAAGAACCACTCAAGGAACTGAAGAAAGTCGACGAAGATGCTCTGCCGGAAGAAGACGACAAAACCAAGCCGGAGGATGACGCCTACCTGGCTGAGACCGGCCGCATTCTGATCGACTACCTCAGCGAGAGCACGAAGATGGCGAAAAAGTGACTCGACCGATGATGGCAGATTAGTACGACCTGTCATCAAACAGTCATGCCACTGTCGTGAAATAAAGGGGCCGGGTATGCAAATGCCCGGCCCTTTCATTTTCAGGATATCGTCATGACCATCGCCGAACAGCTCAGTGCCTTGAGCGCCATTCTGGCTCAGCGCAGCATCCACAGCTTGTTCCAGCCGATCGTTTGCCTGCGTGAGCGGCGCGTCCATGGCCATGAAGCCTTGAGCCGCGGCCCTTCCAACAGCCCACTGCATTCTCCCCTGACCCTGTTCGCGATCGCCCGCCAGGCCGGGCGCTTGACTGAGCTGGAAGCCGTCTGCCGAGAAAGCGCCTGTCGCGGGTTCAGCGCACAACACCTTGAGGGCAAGCTGTTTCTCAATATCTCCCCTGAATCGCTGCTGGAGCCTCACTACCCTTCCGGGCGCACCCTCAAGCTGCTCGAGCAGATGGGTATTGCGCCAAGCCGGGTGGTGATCGAATTGACCGAGCAGACTCCAACCGACGATATCCAGCTACTGTCCAATGCGTTGCACCACTACCGCGACATGGGTTTTTCCATCGCCCTGGACGACCTCGGCGCGGGCTATTCCAGCCTGCGCCTGTGGTCCGAGCTGCGTCCGGAGTATGTGAAGATCGACCGCCACTTCATCGACGGCATCCACCACGACCCACTCAAGCGCGAGTTCGTCGGCTCCATTTTGCAGATAGCTCGGGCAGCGAACACACAGGTGATAGCTGAGGGCATCGAGTTACCAGAAGAACTGGCGGTGTTGACCGACATGGGGATCAACCTGGTACAGGGGCATTTGCTGGGGCGGCCGCAAGCACTAGGTGTGCGGGCAGATCAGCGGCTCTTGGCGCAGGTGCTGCCCGCCGCGCTGATGCAACAGCCGACAGTCCGGCTCAATGCTACGCTTGGCCAGATCATGGAGTTGTTTGGTCGCCATGAAGAGCTGACCACTCTGCAGATACAGGCGCCTGACGGCACGCACTGTGGCGTGATTCATCGAGATGCATTGTCAGTGCTGGCCTTTGAGTGCCCACCGCCCATGGCCGGGAATGCTCAGGCATGTGCAGGGTAGCTGTACTCGAATACCCTGACTACCTCCGAAGCATGCCAGGACGCCGCTTCCATCCCATCGACCGGCCCCGAGAAACGCCCCAGGCGCTCGACACATTCGAAAAAACCGGTGCGCGGCAAACGGCTGGCACCTTGGCTGATCACCAGCGAGCTGCGCAGCGGCTGCTCGGCTCTGGCATCGATCACCGCCAGGTATTCCAGTGCGGCAGTCAGCGTCTGCATCGCCGGGCTGGGCAGTTGCAGGCGCTCGATCAATGCGCGATAGGTGAGCAAGTGACGTTGACGCCGGGCCATATCAAGCTCGTCCAGCAGGTTTTGCCAGTGCTCTCGGCTGATCCTGACCTGGCTCATGAGGGCTCGCTCCAGCCGGCCACCCCCAAGTGCCAGGCCAAAGCGCGGCGGATCGCAGCGTCCGGTTGGCGCTCGCCCGATTCGATCATGGCAAGGTAAGCCGGGCTGACCCCGACATTGCGCGCTAACTGCTCAGGTGCAATCCCCTTCGCCTGACGCAGTTGCGCCACTTCACTGAATGCTGGCAGGTTGGCTGGCTGGGAACTTTGCGGCGGCGATTCGTCGGTTACCTGCGCAGGTGCCTGCCCAGCCGCCTCGAGCAGTGCCTGATACTGCTCCCAGGGAACGACCGCGTACTCGGGCTGACCGTCCCGGCTGATGACCTGAATACCCATGACAACCCCCTTTGTTAGGACTACCGCATGTAATCCGTAGGCATAATGCTTATGCCAATTATATTAGCAAGCGTGGCAGTCTGTGAGGGCTTGCACGTATTCAGTGCGTTTTGCGCTCTAAGCGCAGCGCTTCGGGAGTATCTGGAAGGCGCTCGACCACGCGCAGGCGCTCGGGTGCCTGGCTGTCACGCCAGGCCTTGAAACGCGCCAATTCATCCGCCACGGTCTTGAGCACCCAGCCAAGCACGGCAATGTCATCAAGAAAGCCTACGCCAAGAATCCAGTCAGGGATTGCGTCGATTGGGCTAACGAAGTACAGCAAGCCTGCGACGATGGTTACCAACGCCTTGGGGCTGATAGCACGGTACTCACCACGCCACCAGGCCAGGCACAACGACTGCAACAGCTTGACGTCGCCGCGCAACTGGCCGATGCGCGGGCCTTTGCGTGCCACGGCGAACAACAAGGCTGGCAGCCGACCGCGGCTGAGCAAGCGCTCGGCCAAAGGCAGAAAACGGGCGAAATTCCAAGGTGCGCTCATAAGGCCTCCAGCACGGGGAGGTTATCCACATTTATTGTGGATAACCTTGTGAACAGGGTGAAGTTTGTGACGGCGCGCGCCCACAAGGCAAGGGCCGCGGTCAGATCGGGCGTTTTTTACACAGTCGTTTCAGACTCGCAAACGATTTGCGTCAGAAGCTTCCGGCTTCTTCACACTGCACTTGCTCGGACAATGGTCACCTCGTGAGGTTCGCAGAATCCTGACTCACAAACGACAACGCCCCGTCAGGACGGGGCGTTGTGCAGGTGAGCGCGGCTTATTGCTTGGCGGGGGCTTCAGCTGGAGCTTCAGCCTCTGGCGCTTCGCCACCCTGCAACTGGGCTGGGTCTTTGATGGCGATCAGTTCCAGATCGAATACCAGCACCGAGTTGGCCGGGATCAGCGGGCTCGGGCTCTGCGCACCGTATGCCAGCTCAGCCGGAATGAACAGCTTGTACTTCTCGCCAACGTGCATGAGCTGCAGGCCTTCGACCCAGCCTGGGATGACGCCGCTGACAGGCAGGTCGATCGGGCTGCCGCGCTCGACGGAGCTGTCGAACACCTTGCCGTCGATCAGCTTGCCTTCGTAGTGAACGGTGACCACGTCGGTGGGCTTGGGCTGAGGGCCGTCGGCCTTTTTCACGACTTCGTACTGCAGGCCCGAAGCGGTCGTGACCACACCTGGCTTCTTGGCGTTTTCTTCGAGGAATTTCTTGCCGGCGCTGGCAGCTTCTTCGCTAGCCTTGGCCAAGCGTTCTTCGGCGCGCTTTTGCAGCGCGGTGAAGGCCTCTACCAGCTCTTCGTCCTTGATACGTTGCTCTTTCTTGCTGACAGCGTCATCGATGCCCAGAGCGACCGCTTTGGAATCAAGATCTTCCATGCCTTCCTGAGCCAGGCTCTTGCCCATGTTCAGGCCGATACCGTAGGAGGCTTTCTGTGCCGGGGTCTTGAGCTCCGGGGTGCTGGCCTGTTTATCACAGCCAGCCAGTACCAGGCCTACCAGGGCAACCGCAGCCGCCAGACGATGCTGTTTCATGCTATTTCCTTGTTCATGCGCCATAAGGGCAATCAGGGTAAAGCCGCGAGCTTAGCAGCGGCCATCACCAATGGCTACCGGCATAGGAGCGGGTTTTCGTAAGGAAGTTCAGTACTTAAAGCCTTATTCATCAAAGCCAATGAGCCATTGGCCAGTATTGATGCTTCAGGAGGCTTTTGCCGGATTTTTGTGGCTGTTTGTTTCTTCAACCAACCGTCAAGGATATTGGCCTTGGCGATACTGTTCAGCCAGCTCTCGCAGTACCTCGCAAACCCATTGCCCAGGCAGACTCAATGGCAATGCAGCATTGCGGCAGATCCCCACCGAACCACCCGGCTCACGCACGCCCAGGTCGAGCTCGGCCAACTCACCCCGGCGCAGATCCAGCAGTACCGCATCCCGCGGGGCAACCCACAATGCATCGCTCCCCAGCAGATAACGCCGGCTCAGCGCCAGCGACAAGGTTTCCAGGCGCTGGGTGGGCATTTGAATACCACACTGCACGAACAGGCTGTCGGCGTGCTTACGGATGGTGGTACCTGGGGGTGGCAGCACCAGTGCGAACTGACCAACGCGCTGGCGCTCCACGGGCGTACTTGCCAGCAATGGATGGCCAGGACGCACCACCAGAGCCATGGACTCGCTGTACAGGTGCTCGAATGACAGCCCTTGAATCTGCGGGCTTTCGGTCATGCGCCCGACCACCAGTTCCAGCTCACCGACGTGCAGCTGGCTGAGCAACTGCGCGCTGACCCCGGTCACTACGCTGATCACCAACGCTTGGTGACGTTGATGCAAACGGCACAGCACCTCTGGCATCAACAGCCCCTCGACGGTCGACAGCACGCCGATGCGCACCTGCGAAGGCGCCAGCGCCTCACCGCGCAGGCTGCTGACACCATCGCGCAGCGCCTGCACGCTGGGGCCGGCGTAACGCATGAAGCGGGTACCGGCCAAGGTCAGTTCGACCCCCTGACGGCTGCGCTCGAACAAGCGCGCCTGGAGCAGATCTTCGAGTTCCTTGAGCGTCTTGGATATCGCGGGTTGGCTGATGGCCAGAATATCGGCTGCCCTGGCCAGGCTGCCTTGTCGAGCAATCTCCAGAAAACACAAGAGGTGGCGATACTTGATGCGGCTGTCGAGGTTCATGCCAGCAAGCTTAACGCATCGCAGCCTGTGGCGTATCCGGGTCACGTTGCTGGCGGCGAAACTGCCCAGGCGGTAGCCCGTGGATCTGGCGAAAGCGCCGGGAGAAGTAGGCTTCGTCGGCGAAGCCACACAGCCGCGCTACCTCGCCCACAGGGCGGCTGCCATTGAGCAGGAAGTTGCGCGCAGTGTGCATGCGCCGCTCCAGCACCAGTTCGCTGAAGCTTTTGCCGATTTCCTTGCGCAGCCAATGGGTCAGGTAGGTTGGCGAGAGGTAGGTGGCCGCAGCAACTTTCTGCAGGTTGAGGTCCGGGTCATCGATATGTCGACGCAGATACTCGCTCATACGGCCTAGAGCGGCGCGACGGCTCAGTTGTGCCGCATTACTGTCGGCCAGTTCTCGCAACGGCTCGGCGTACAGGCTGCAGACCTGGCCGATCAACTGCAGCAGCAGGCCCTTGAGGACTTCGCGGCTACCGAAACGGCGGTTGGCATCGAGCTCGCGCATGCGCTCAAGCATCTGCCGCACTTCGCTGAAGTTGCTGTCATCCAGGCAAAAGTCCAGATGCTCCTGAAAGCGAAACGGTGAAAGCTCCGGCGCCTGCAGGATCGATACTTCTTCAAGGTCCATCGGGTCGCAGGCCAGGTGCGGCAGCAAGAACGTCTGGGAAAAGTTGATCACCACGAAATCGCTGTCGGCCGGGTGCGGAATCACATGCACCCGATGGGGCAGGATGAAGGCCAGGGTGTTGCGCTTGAACGGGCGCTGCACGCTGCCGATGTGCTGCACGGTGTCAGCGCCGAAGTTGATCTGGATCTGAAAGTACTCGTGACGATGCGGCGCAGTTTCGGCAGGCCGGCCGCGCTGGTCGCGGATGTAGAAATCCATCAACTCACTGCGCTGCTGCATGAAGTAGGTCGGAACCTCGCGCTTGGGGGGCATGGGTCATCTCCGGTTAGCAGAGCGATAGTTGTACGATGTCTAAGCTTTGCCATTAAACATCTTCTGCAAAAACCTGTGCAACAGCAAAATCACAGGGCCCTTGTAATACGGGGCTTCTAGCGAAAATCGCAGGCCAAACCCTCACTAGGTTTTTTTTGGACGCCGCAGCCTCACCTCGCTGGATGTGGAAAAAACGGTCTAAAACCCGCGTTGCATTCACCTCGTTGTACGATCACCCTGAATAAGGGACTGCAGCCCACCTCTACCAACAACAACAAACGAGGTCGACTCATGTCGAGCACGCCTACCCCCCGCGCCGCGTCTTCGTACACGCTGGACGCGGCCCCTGCCCAGCGCCTGCCTACCCGCCGCCGCTGGTTCATGCTGTCGCTGCTGCTGGTGGCGACCATCATCAACTACGTCGACCGGGTGAACATCTCCATCGCAGCGCCGTTCATGGCCAAGGACCTGGGACTGGACAAGGTCGAGATGGGCTTGATCTTTTCCGCTTTCGCCTGGACCTACGCCCTGGCCCTGGTGCCGGCCGGCTTCATTGCCGACCGATTCGGCTCGCGCCTGACCTATGGGGTATCACTGATCAGCTGGTCGGCAGTCACCGTGGCCCAGGGGCTGGCCAGTGGCTTTGCCTCGCTATTCGGCCTGCGCCTGGCGGTCGGTGCCATGGAGGCCCCGGCCTTCCCGGCCAACAGCCGCGCGGTCACGGTGTGGTTCCCCGCCCGCGAACGCGGCATGGCCAGCAGCATCTACGTGTGCGGCCAGTATCTGGGCACCGCCCTGTTCACCGGCGCGCTGCTCTGGCTGGCCACCACTTATGACTGGCGCCATGTGTTCTACAGCACAGGCCTGGTCGGCATTGTGTTTGGCCTTGTGTGGTTGTGGCTGTACCGCGATCCGCTGAACTGCAAGAAGGTCAGCAAGGAAGAACTCGCCTATATCGAAGGTGGCGGCGGGTTGGTGAAAAGCAGCCAGGAGCGAACCCGCTTCGACTGGCGCCAGGTCGCCGAGCTGTTTCGCTATCGCCAGGTCTGGGCCATTTGCCTTGGCAAGTTCGCCAGCACCTCGGCGCTGTACTTTTTCCTCACTTGGTTCCCCACTTACCTGATCGAGGAGCGCCATCTGACCCTGATCAAGGTGGGCATCTTCGCGGTCATGCCGTTCATTGGCGCAACCGCCGGCATTCTGCTGGCAGGCATCGTGTCGGACCTGCTGATCCGCAAGGGCTATTCGTTGTCGTTCGCTCGCAAGTTGCCGCTGGTGGTTGGCTCGATGCTGGGTATGTCGATCGTGCTAGTGAACTTCACCGACTCCAACGTGCTGTGTATTGCCATCCTTACCCTCGCGTTCTTCGCTCAGGGTATCGCCTCGGCATCCTGGGCAGCGGTATCGGAAGTGGCGCCCAAGCAATTGATCGGCCTGACCGGCGGGATCACCAGCCTGGCAGCCAACATCGGCGGGATCGTCACGCCGATCATGATTGGCATGATCGTGCATGCCAGTGGCTCGTTCGCCATGGCGTTCTGGTTCATTGGTGGGGTGGCATTGATGGGCACCCTGTCTTATTCGCTGCTGCTTGGAAAGCTCTACCGCATCGAGCTCAAGTCGGCGGCATGAGCCCCGATTAGTCCAAGCCGCCCCCGCTTTCGTCCAACTTTGCCGGCCAGCCTCTGCCTTACGCTGGCCACTCCATTACGGAGGACTCACCCATGACCTACCTGTTCGACCCGCCGGCCATCGTCAGCCTGCCGATCCGCGGCAGCGCTGCGCACTTCCCGGTCGGCCGGGTGTTCTGCCTGGGGCGCAATTACCCTTGGCCGGACGCCTACGGCCCAGCCCCCTTGGAGCCGGTGTTCTTCATGAAACCGGCAAGCAACGTGGTCCTGGCCCAGGGCGAGCTGCCGTTCCCGCCGCAGACCGAAGAGTTCTGCCACGAGATCGAGCTGGTCGCTGCCATCGCCACAGGGGGTGTCGATATTGACCCGGAGCATGCCCTGCGCCACGTGTTCGGGTTTGCAGTCGGCCTGGACCTGACACGCCGCGACCACCAGCGTAAAGCCAAAGCCCAGGGCCTGCCTTGGGAAAGCGCGAAAGTGTTCGAAGCCTCGGCACCGATGAGCGCCATCGTGCCGGCCAGCGAATGCGCCTGGCCGCTGGATGCCGACCTGTGGTTACAGGTCAACGGGCAGCCGCGCCAACGTGCCCACCTGAGCCAACAGACCTGGGCCCTGGCCGAGGTCATCAGCCGCTTGTCCCGCCAGCTGCCCCTGCGCCCAGGCGACCTGATCATGACCGGCAGCCCGCCGGGGGTAGCGACACTCAACCCCGGCGACACCCTGCATGCCGGTATCGACGGCATTGGCGAACTTGAGCTGCGCGTCGGCCCCCGCCCGGCCCGGCAAACGGTCAACGCAGCCTGACACGATGGAAGCCAACATGACACAACCCAAGAGAATCGCGCTGGTGACCGGCGCCGGCAGCGGTATCGGCCGCGCGGTCGCCCTTGCCTTGCTACAGGACGGCTTCAGCCTGGTCCTGGCCGGACGCCGCGCAGAACCGCTGCAGGCACTGGCGGAACAAGCGCGGGCAGCGGGGGGCGAAGCCTTGGCGGTGCCCACCGATGTACGCGATGAACATAGCGTGGCCGAGCTGTTCGCGACCATCGAGCAGGTGCATGGCCGGCTCGATGTCGTCTTCAACAATGCGGGCGTCAATGCCCCGGCCGTGCCGATAGACGAACTGGCACTTGAGAACTGGCGCAACGTTATCGCCACCAACGTCGATGGTGTCTTTCTGTGCGCCCGTGCAGCCTTTGGCCTGATGCGCCGGCAGCAGCCACAAGGTGGGCGGATCATCAACAACGGCTCGATTTCGGCGCACACCCCAAGGCCGTTCACCGCCCCCTACACCGCCAGCAAGCATGCAGTGCTGGGCTTGACCAAGGCCCTGGCGCTGGATGGCCGGGCCTACAGCATCGCCTGCAGCCAAGTGGACATCGGCAACGCCCTGACCGAGCTGTCCGAACGCATGACCCGTGGTGTACGCCAGGCCAACGGCCAGATCGCCGCCGAGCCAATGCTCGACGTACGCCATGTGGCAGACGCTGTGCGCTATATCGCTGCGCTGCCGCTGGAGGCCAACGTACTGAACATGACGGTGATGGCCAGCAACATGCCATTTGTTGGCCGCGGCTGAACCCCTTTCCCTGATGGAGTGACCGATGAAACCTGAAGTCCTGCAACTGAGCCCGATCCTCATCCCGCACATTCGCGAGCGCCTGGAGCAGCTGTTCACCTTGCGCCGTTACTACGAACAGGCCGACAAGGACGCCTTCGTCAGCCAGCATGCCGCGCAGATCCGCGGTGTGATCACCGGTGGGCATACCGGTATCAGCCAGGCCCTGATGGCCCGGCTGCCTAACCTGGAGGTGGTCGCGATCAACGGTGTTGGCACCGATGCCGTTGACCTGGCCTACGCCCGCGACCGCGGTATCCAGGTCACTGCCACCATCGGCGCCCTCACCGAAGATGTCGCCGACCTTGCCATTGGCCTGCTGATCAGCCTGTGCCGGGGTATCTGCACGGGCGACCGCTTCGTCCGCGCAGGCCACTGGGCTACCAGTACCACGCCCTTGGCACCGCTGCCGCTGGCCCGCCAGGTATCGGGCATGCGTGTTGGCATCGTCGGCATGGGGCGGGTCGGGCGCGCGGTGGCTCAACGTGCGGCAGCGTTTGGTTGCCCGATTCGCTACACCGACCTACAGGCACAGCAAGTGCCTTATGAATTCGAGGCTGACCTGCAACGGCTTGCGCAAGACAGCGATGCGTTGATCCTGGCGGCGGCGGCCGACAAGGGTGAAGCGCTGATCGATCGCCAAGTGCTGCAAGCGCTGGGTTCACAGGGCTATCTGATCAACATCGCGCGCGGCAAGCTGGTGGACGAGCCGGCGTTGATCGCCGCGCTGGAGGCTGGCCAGATCGCGGGCGCGGCATTGGATGTGTTCGATGACGAACCACGGGCGCCAGAAGCCTTGTTCGGGCGCGAAGATGTGGTGCTGCAGCCCCATCGCGCCAGCGCAACCCTACAGACTCGCACACGCATGGGCGAAATGGTCGTGTCCAGCTTGGTAGAGGTATTCGCCGGGCGCAAACCTCAAGGGTTGGTCGTCTAGCCAATGTAGCGGCTACCCACGCAGGCGGGTTAATCGTCGAGCAACCCCGGTAGCGCATTCCAGCTATCGGTGTAGCGAGCGATGAAGGCTTCTTCGCGGTTAAACCCACCCACCGGTAATGCGCAGCCTGCAAACCGGTAGCGAGCCCGAGGCAGCGGGTTCACACGCGAAGAGACCAGCACAGCCAGCACGCCAGGTGCTGGCAAGCGGGTTGTCCATGGCGCTATGCTGGACTGTCCCGCAAAACGAGCCTCTGCCTGTGTCCAAGGTAATCCTCAAGACCCCCGCACAACTGGCGCTGATGCGTAACGCAGGGCATCTACTGGCCCAGGTGTTCGTCGAACTCGACCGTTTCGTGCGCCCCGGGGTGACGACCCTGCAGATCAATGACCATGCCGAGGCGTTCATCGTCGACACCCTCAAAGCCCGCCCGGCCAGCAAGGGCCAATATGGCTTCCCCTACTCGCTCAACACTTCGGTGGACCACGTGGTCTGCCACGGCATTCCCAAAGCCCATGAGGTGCTTGAAGAGGGCTCGATCGTCAACGTGGATATCACCCTGGAGCAGGGTGGCTACATTGCCGATTCGTCAAAGATGTACGCCATCGGGGCGATCAGCGATGACGCCAGGCGTTTGGTCGATACCACCTACGAGGCCCTGTGGAAAGGCATCGAGCAAGTACGCCCAGGAGCGACGCTGGGTGATATCGGCCATGCCATTGAAGTGCACGCGCAAACCGCAGGCTACAGCGTGGTGCGCGAATACTGCGGCCATGGCATCGGCCAGCAGATGCACGAAGCTCCTGAAATCCTGCACTTCGGCCAGCGCGGCATGGGTATGAAGTTGCAACCGGGGATGGTCTTCACCATAGAGCCGATGATCAACCAAGGCGGGCGCGGTACGCGAACGCTCAAGGATGGCTGGACAGTGATCACCCGCGACCACAGCCTTTCGGCGCAGTGGGAGCATACCGTGGCGGTGACCGCAGAGGGTGTGGAAGTACTGACGTTACGCCCCGAAGAACGTCGCGGCTGAACGCCAGAAACAAAAAAAACGACCCTAAGGTCGTTTGTTTGTGGCTTCCGGGTGTTCAGTGGGCCCTGGAAGCGGAATATGGCGCAGCGGACGGGACTCGAACCCGCGACCCCCGGCGTGACAGGCCGGTATTCTAACCGACTGAACTACCGCTGCGCTAATCATCGAAACGAGTGGTGGGTGATGACGGGATCGAACCGCCGACCCTCTGCTTGTAAGGCAGATGCTCTCCCGGCTGAGCTAATCACCCATTCGTCTCGGTGAGGCGCGCATTCTACGGACGAAGCAGACGGCTGACAAGCCATTTATGAGATTTTTCGCAAAAAATATCACTGCCAAATCGCAGGCACAAAAAAAGCGACCCTAAGGTCGCTTTCTTCGTTACTTCCGGGTGTTCAGTGGGCCCTGGAAGTGGAATATGGCGCAGCGGACGGGACTCGAACCCGCGACCCCCGGCGTGACAGGCCGGTATTCTAACCGACTGAACTACCGCTGCGCTATACATCGAGTGGTGGGTGATGACGGGATCGAACCGCCGACCCTCTGCTTGTAAGGCAGATGCTCTCCCGGCTGAGCTAATCACCCTTCGTCTCGGTGTGGCGCGCATTCTACGGACGGCCCGCTACCCTGGCAAGCACTTTCTTGATCTTTTTATAAAAAAAATCTCAAATCTTTCAAAGACCTAGCGCAGCCGAGGGTTTTGCATACCCATGACTTTCTAATGGCCCTCTGACAGGGCTGGCCTCAGAGCACCGCTCGGAGAATAATGCCCGCCTTATGCATTAAGGAGAGATTGCCCCTCATGTGGTTCAAGAACCTGCTGTCCTACCGCCTGACCCAGGAAGTACCGTTCGAGGCACAAGCGCTGGAAGACGCGCTGGCCAGCAAGCCGGCCCGCCCCTGCGCCAGCCAGGAGCTGACCACCTATGGCTTCATCGCGCCGTTCGGCAAAGGTGAAGACGCTCCCCTGGTGCACGTCAGCGGCGAGTTTCTGCTGATTGCCGCGCGCAAGGAAGAACGCATTCTGCCAAGCAGCGTGGTCAACGATGCGGTGAAAGAGAAGGTCGAAGAAATCGAGACCGAGCAGATGCGCAAGGTCTACAAGAAAGAACGCGACCAGATCAAGGACGAGATCATCCAGGCATTTCTGCCACGCGCGTTCATTCGCCGCTCGATGATCTTCGCCGCCATCGCCCCGCGCCTTGGGATGATCTTGGTCAACTCGGCCAGCGCCAAGCGTGCCGAAGACTTGCTGTCGACGCTGCGCGAAGTGATGGGTTCATTGCCGGTACGTCCGGCCACCGTGAAAATCGCACCCACCGCGACCATGACCGACTGGGTCAAATCGCAACAGGCCGCCGAAGGCTTCTATGTACTGGATGAATGCGAACTGCGTGATACCGCCGAAGACGGCGGCATCGTACGTTGCAAGCGCCAGGACCTGACCGGCGAGGAAATTCAGCTGCACCTGAGCACCGGCAAGATGGTCACCCAACTGGCGCTGGCCTGGCAGGACAAGCTGTCGTTCGTGCTTGACGACAAGATGGTGATCAAGCGCCTGAAGTTCGAGGAGCTGCTGCAGGAGCAGGCCGAACAGGACGGTGGTGATGAGGCCGCCCAGCAGTTCGATGCAAGCTTCCAGCTGATGATGATGACCTTCGCCGAGTTCCTGCCAGCCTTGTTCGAAGTGCTGGGTGGTGAAGAGATCCCTCAAGGGGTCTGATGTGAGTTGAAGTAGCACCGCTGGCCTCTGTCTGAACGGTAGCCAGCAGTGGCCCATAGGCGGTTAAACCCGCTGTCACCCAGTGGCAGCGGGTTTACCCGCAAGTGGCCAATGAAATTCTCAAAGCTATAAATAGAAAAGGAATTGCCCCATGCGCGCACTCGCCGCCCTCAGCCGCTTCGTCGGCAATACCTTCGCCCTGTGGGTGCTGGTGTTCGCCGTGCTGGCCTTCCTTGAGCCCCAGTGGTTCATCGCGCTCAAGGTCGCCATCGTGCCACTGCTGGGGCTGGTGATGTTCGGCATGGGCCTGACCCTCAAGCTCGACGACTTTGCCGCCCTCGCCCGCCAGCCCTGGCGCGTGGCGCTCGGCGTGGTGGCACACTTTCTGATCATGCCGGGCGTGGCTTGGTTGTTGTGCCAGCTGTTCCACCTGCCGGCAGAAATTGCCGTTGGCGTGATCCTGGTCGGCTGCTGCCCCAGTGGTACGGCGTCGAACGTGATGGTATGGCTGTCCAGGGGCGACCTGGCGCTGGCAGTTGCGATCGCCGCGGTGACTACCCTGCTCGCTCCCCTACTGACCCCGGCACTGATCTGGTTGTTGGCATCGGCGTGGCTGCCGGTGTCTTTCATGGATATGTTCTGGTCGATCCTGCAACTGGTGATGCTGCCGATCGTGCTCGGGGTAGTGGCCCAGCGCCTGCTGGGCGCGCGGGTGCAGGTAGCGGTGCAGGTGCTGCCGCTGGTTTCGGTGGTGAGCATCGTGATGATCGTTTGTGCCGTGGTTGCCGCCAGCCAAGCCAAGATCGCCGAATCGGGGCTGCTGATCATGGCCGTGGTGGTGCTGCACAACAGCTTCGGATTTGTGCTGGGCTACCTTACCGGCCGGCTCTGCAAGCTGCCGCTAGCCCAGCGCAAATCCTTGGCGCTGGAAGTGGGCATGCAGAATTCAGGGCTTGGGGCGGCGTTGGCGGCAGCGCATTTCTCGCCGCTGGCAGCGGTTCCGAGCGCGCTGTTCAGCGTATGGCACAACATCTCAGGGGCCTTGCTTTCAACCTGGTTCCGCAAGCTGGAGGAGCCATCGGCTGCCACGCAAGAGGTTGGACCGGCTCGCCATTGATGTGTACCCTGAGGGCAACGGTGAGGACGACCTCACGACGCACCGCGTGACCCTCCCGGGGACGGCCCCATCCTTTGCAACGATGGAGACGCATCATGTCCTGGATCATCCTGTTCTTCGCCGGCCTGTTCGAGGTCGGTTGGGCCGTCGGCTTGAAGTACACCGACGGCTTCAGCAAACCCCTTCCTACCGTGCTCACCGTCGCTGCCATGGCGGTCAGCCTGGGCCTGCTGGGCCTGGCCATGAAAGAGCTGCCGTTAGGCACCGCCTACGCCATCTGGACTGGCGTCGGTGCCGTCGGCACAGTGATTGCCGGGATCATCCTGTTCGGCGAGTCGATGGCACTGGTCAGGCTGGTCAGCGTGGCGCTGATCGTAACCGGCCTGATCGGCCTGAAAGTCAGCGCCAGCTGATACCCCTGCCTTAGCGCAGCCCCCCGCGCAGTCGGCTGACCTGCTCTCGCAAGGCTTCCGGCTGCGCAGCCTCCACCGCAATGGGTGCGCCTGCCACGATGGTCACCCGTGACCACAGGCGCTTGAAAAAGCCCTTGCTCGGGTCACGACTGAAGAAGCTCCCCCATAACCCCTGCAACGCCAACGGGATCACCGGCACCGGAGTCTGTTCGAGGATGCGGCTGACCCCGCCCTTGAACACATCGATCTCGCCGTCACCGGTCAGTTTGCCTTCCGGAAAAATACACACCAATTCACCGTCGGCCAGGTATTGAGCGATGCGTGCGAAGGCGCGCTCGTACGTGGCGAGGTCTTCGTTGCGCCCCGCAATGGGAATGGCGCCAGCGGTACGGAACACGAAGTTGAGCACCGGCAAGTTGTAGATCTTGTAGTACATGACGAAGCGAATCGGCCGGCGAATCGCCCCACCGAGCAGCAGCGCATCGACGAACGATACGTGATTGCATACCAGCAAAGCTGCGCCTTCATCTGGAATGCGCTCAAGGCCCCGGTGTTGTACGCGGTACATCGAGTGGCTAAGCAGCCAGATCAAAAAACGCATGGTGAACTCAGGCACGATCCTGAAGATGTAGGCGTTGACCAGCACATTCAGTAACGACACGACCAAGAACAATTGAGGAATAGTCAGCTTGGCCACACTCAGCAGAACGATGGTCAGTACTGCTGAAACCACCATGAACAGAGCATTGAGGATGTTGTTCGCAGCAATCACCCTCGCCCGCTCATGCTCGGCAGTGCGTGCCTGGATCAAGGCATACAACGGCACGATGTAGAAGCCGCCGAAGACCCCTAGGCCGACGATGGACAGCAAGATCCACCAGGCCTGATGCATGCCCAGCAGCGCCAACCAATCGTGAGGCGTGGCAGCGGCCGGAACGTCCCCGGAGTGCCACCACCAAAGCAGCCCGAACAGGGTCAGGCCAAACGAGCCGAAGGGCACCAGACCGATTTCCACCTTGCGTCCACTGAGCCGCTCGCACAGCAAGGAACCTAGGGCAATCCCTACGGAGAACAAGGTCAGTACCAGGGTGACCACGGTTTCGTCACCGTGAAGCCATTCTTTGGAATAGGTTGGAATCTGGGTGAGGTAGATAGCGCCGACGAACCAGAACCACGAGTTACCGACGATCGAACGGGACACCGCCGGGGTCTGCCCGAGCCCCATGCGCAGGATCACCCACGATTGCTTGAAGATGTTCCAGTCCAGTGCCATCTGTGGCGAGGCAGCCGCGGCCCTGGGGATCCAACGGCTGGCCAGGTAGCCCAGTACCGCGGTGCCGACCACGCCACCGGCCACCACCATGGCGTAGCTGTCAGTGGACATCATCACGCCCGCGCCGATAGTACCGACCAGGATGGCGAGGAAGGTGCCCATCTCCACCAGCCCATTACCGCCGACCAGCTCGTCCTCGCGCAGCGCCTGCGGCAGGATGGAGTATTTGACCGGGCCGAACAGCGCCGAATGGGTGCCCATGCCGAACAGGGCCAGCAACATCAGTGGCAGGTGGTTGCTGACAAAGCCGAGGGCGCCGACCGCCATGATGCCGATTTCGGCCAGTTTGATCGCGCGGATCAGCGCGTCCTTGGCAAATTTTTCGCCGAACTGCCCGCCAAGAGCCGAAAACAGAAAGAACGGCAGAATGAACAGCAGTGCACAGAGGTTGACCCAGATCGAACGGTCGCCGTCGCCCAGGCTGAGCTTGAACAGGATCGCCAGGATCAGTGATTGCTTGAACAGGTTGTCGTTGAAGGCACCCAGCAGCTGGGTGACGAAGAACGGCAAGAAGCGCCGCTTGCCGAGCAAGGTGAATTGCGAGGGGTGACTCATCGTCCTTGTTCCTGAGTGTCTTTTGTCATTGGAGGTACGCACAGCGCCACAAGCCACAAATCTGCACGGGAAAGATCCGCCCTGACAAGCGCTGAGGGCATCCCCTCACGGCATCGATCCTCAGGGTGCCAACAACTTCTAGACCCATACAGTTCAGATTTGTTTACACATGCCGATAATTCATACAGATGACTATATCTGAAATAAGGAATGGACCTCAGGTCTCCTCCATCGCGCAGGAAAAGGAGCTCGGCAGTATATGTTTACTTGGTTCGGCAACCTCAGAATCGCCCACAAACTCTTGCTCGGTTTCGGTCTGGTACTGGGCCTGACCCTAGTGCAGTCGCTCATCAGTTGGGATGGCATGGGCAGCCTGGTAAGGCGCAGTGAAGTGATCAGCGACGTGTCGCGGCTCAACGATGCGCTGGGCGACCTGCGCGAAGCGCGTCTGCGTCACGCCATGACCAATGGCGCCCCGGAGCAAAGCGAACAGCTGCAAGCCGCGCTGCAAGCGTTGAAACCGAACTTGGCAAAATTGCGCCAGGTGATGCAGAGGGCGAAGAACCAGGCTCTGCTCAGCACGGCTGACCAGAGCCTGCAGAGCTATGCCGACAACCAGGCTGGCAGCATGGGTGCGTATGAGAAAATGCACGCCGCGCAAAAGCAGATGGGCACGCTGGCAAGCCAGTCCTTTGCCAGCATCGAGCAGATTCGCAATCAGCTGCGGGCCATGGCCGACCCTGAACAGCGCCTGGTGCGTAGCGAGGCCATCAACCAAGTCCGCGAGAACCTGATTCTGTTGCGTTACCAGGTGCGCGGCTACACGGGCAATACCAACGCTCAGACCGAGAAATCGATGAACGGGCAGATCGCCACCACGGTGAACGAACTGCCTGGGCTCATCGCCCGCTTCAACGGGGCTTTCTCACAGCAATTCCAGCAACTGCAACAGCAGGTAACCGCTTACGCCAGTGCCGTCGAGGTATTCCGTGGCGAGGCTAGCAAGCTGGTCGGCTACCAGGCTGCCATGGGTAAGGATATCGACACCCTCACCGCCGTGATCGGCCAATTGCTCGATGACCAGGCGCAACTGGTTGCCAGCGACAGCCGCTTCGCTCGCATGCTGCAAACCGCCACAACGTTGCTCGCCTTGCTGATCGGTGCCTTGGCTGCAGTCATCATCGCCCGGCAGATCAGCCAGCCGCTGCGCCAGGCTCTGGCCGCCATGGAACAGGTCGCCGCCGGAAACCTCAGCGAACAGCCGTCCAGCCGCCGCCGCGACGAGGTGGGCCAGTTGCAGAATGCCTTGCAGGGCATGACGTGCAACCTGCGTGAGTTGATCGCCCAGGTACGCGACGGCATTTCGCAGATAGCCAGCGCTACCGAGGAGCTGTCGGCGATCACCGAACAAACCAGCGCTGGGGCCAATAACCAGAAAGTGGAAACCGACCAAGTGGCCACAGCCATGCAGGAAATGGCGGCCACCGTGCACGAAGTCGCACGCAATGCCGGTGAGGCCTCGGTGGCCGCCAGCGCCACCGATGAAGAAGCCCGTGAAGGTGACAGCGTGGTCAACCGCGCCGTCGCACAGATCAGCCGCTTGGCAAGCCAAGTGGATGCCACAGGCCAAGCGATGGGGGCGCTACGAGGCGAGAGCCAGCGTATCGGTAAGGTGATGGACGTGATCAAGGCTGTGGCCGAACAGACCAACCTGCTGGCGTTGAATGCGGCCATCGAGGCGGCGCGGGCGGGTGAGGCTGGCCGTGGGTTTGCCGTGGTGGCCGATGAAGTGCGCAGCCTGGCCCAGCGGACCCAGGCATCGACGTTGGAAATCGAGTCGGCCATTGGCAGCCTGGAAGAGGGTACGCGCTCGGTCAGTGAACTGATGGAACAGAGCCAGAGCCTGACCGAAAGCAGTGTGGCCTTGGTGCGTGAGGCAGGCGTGGCGCTGGAGGGGATCACCCGTCGGGTGTCGGCCATCGAGTCGATGAACCAGCAGATTGCCGCAGCCTCCGAGCAACAAAGCGCTGTAGCCGAAGAGATCAGCCGCAGTGTGGTCACCGTGCGGGATATCTCAGAACAGACAGCCCAGGCCAGCCTGCAGACCTCGGCATCGAGCGTCGAACTGGCCCGCCTGGGCGGGCACTTGCAGCAGATGATTAGCCGGTTTCGCCTGTAACTGAGCGCAACGAAAAACGCAGCCAGGCTGTAATGCTGTTCACTTGAGCCTAGAGGCTCGGCGTGAGTTTTTCGGTGGAGCGT
>NZ_JBJJLN010000041.1:0-41706 GCF_046230725.1 Pseudomonas sp. KCJK9000
TACAGGCGCTACATTCATCAAGTCAGGCACCTGGCAGCCCAATCCCAGGATTTGGCCGCAGCAGCGTTACTTCGCCAGAGGCAAGCTGGTGGTGGACTTGATCTCCGACAGCGCCACAATCGAATTCACTTCCTGAATACCCGGCACGTTCGATAGCTTTTCAAAGAAGAAGCGCTCATAAGCCTCGATATCCGAGGTGACGATGCGTAGCAGAAAGTCCACCGCCCCCATAAGCACATAGCATTCCAGCACCTCCGGAAAGCCGCGGATCGCCTCAGTGAATTCAGTGAAGTTGGAGCGGCCGTGGGCGTTGAGTTTCACTTCGGCGAAGATCTGGGTGTTCAAGCCGACCTTCTTGCGGTCCAGCAGGGTTACCTGGCCTCGGATCACTCCTTCCTCTTTCAACCGCTGAATCCTGCGCCAGCAGGGCGATTGCGACAGCCCCACGCGCTCGGCGATCTGCGCACTGGACAGTGATGAGTCTTCTTGCAGTAGTTCGAGGATGCGCCGGTCGTAGGCATCCAACTCGCTTTGCATGAATAATTCTCCAAATAGCGGCAATCCGATTAGTTCAATCTAAAATATAGGGGAATTAATGAAATAATAGCGAAAAAATACCGGCTTCGACGTGCAAGAATTTCTCCCAGACCCGCGGAGACCCATCATGAACGCACTCGAACGCCCCCTGCCCCGCAGCGATGCCTGGGCTGCCAATGCCAGCCACAGCACCGTGCGCTATTGCCTGCAAGCCGAGGTCGAACCGGATACGCTTTGCCGTGTGCTCAACCTGTTCGCCCTGCAGTTCCTTACTCCCCATAGCGTGCAGGTCAGCCAGCAGGAAGACTGGCTCGACATCGAAATCGGCATCGGCGGACTGAGTTGGCATAGGGCGCAGGTAATTGCGCAAAAACTGCGCAACCTGGTATGCGTGGGCGAGGTAAGCCTGGAAAACCTGGCGTACCTGGAGCTGGCGGTGGTCTGAAGCTAGGCGCGCAAAATCTGGATAATCTTTCCCCAACGCGGCTTGCCAGAGCCCGACTAGCCTTGCCACTCGTCTCCCTTAAGGCAAGGAAGCCCACGGATGTTAACGCCCGACGAGCAAGCCCTCGACCTTCAAAGCCTGCTGGACGCCTTGCAGGCCGACCAGCACCTCAGCGCCAGCGACTCATGCCAGGTTCGTGAACAAGCGGCGCACTACAGTGCGCACCACCCGTTGGAAACCATCGCGGCACTGGGCCTTGAAGACCGCTGCAGGCCCGGCCAGCAGCTGACCCTGGATGCGCTGTGCCAGTGGCTGGCACACAAGGTCGGTCAGCCTTACTTGCACATCGACCCCATGCAGCTGGACCTTACCCAGGTCAATGGCCTGATTTCACCCGCCTTTGCGCAACGTCACGGCATCCTGATCGTGGCCGAAGATGCCAACGCCATCACCGTAGCCAGTGCCCAGCCCTATCAGCAACTGTGGCAGGCCGACCTCGCACGCAGCCTGGGCAAACCAATCCGCCGCGTGCTGGCCAGCCCGCTGCAGATCCGCCAGCTGGGCCAGTCGCTGTTTCGCCTGGCCCACTCGGTCCAAGGTGCGCAGCACCAGCAGACGACCCGGCTGGGCGAACTGGAGCACTTGCTTGAACTGGGCCAGCGCCAGGCGCAGGCCACGGCCGACGATGCGCACATCGTGAATATCGTCGACTGGCTGCTGCAATACGCCATCGAGCAACGCGCCAGCGATATCCACCTGGAGCCACGCCACGAAAAGGGCCACCTGCGCTATCGCATCGACGGGCTGTTGCAGACGGTCTACGCCTTCCCAGCCAGCGTTACCCTGGCCGTGGTCAGCCGCTTGAAACACTTGGGGCGCATGGACGTAGCGGAAAAGCGCCGCCCGCAAGACGGGCGGGTCAAAAGTCGCCTGCCTGGCGGCAGCGAAGTGCAATTGCGCCTCTCCACACTGCCTACGCCCTATGGCGAAAAACTGGTGGTGCGCCTGTTCGACCCGCGCCAGTTGCAGGAAGACTTCGCCCAGCTTGGCCTGGAGGGTGAGACGCTGAGCCAGTGGCGCAGGCTGTTGCAGCGCCGCCAGGGCATTGTGCTAGTGACCGGGCCTACAGGCTCGGGCAAGACCAGTACGCTGTACGCCAGCCTCAAGCTGCTGGCCACACCTGAGGTCAACCTGTGCACCATCGAAGACCCCATCGAGCGGCTGGAGCCTGCCTTCAACCAACTACAGGTGCAGCCCGGGTTGGGGCTGGATTTTGCCGACGGCGTGCGTGCTCTGCTACGCCAGGACCCCGACATCATCATGATCGGCGAGATACGCGACCGCGAAACCGCACAAGTGGCGGTGCAGGCCGCGCTTACCGGGCATCTGGTACTTTCGACCCTGCACACCAATGACACCTGCAGCGCCATTACCCGTCTGCTGGAGCTGGGGGTGGCCGACTACCTGATCCGCGCGACTTTGGCCGGGGTCATGGCACAGCGCCTGGTGCGCATCCTCTGCGATGGCTGCCAAGGGCACGCGTCCGGCGCACCATGCCCGTTGTGTCGCGGCACCGGCTATCGGGGCCGCACAGGCCTGTTCGAACTGCTGATCCCCAGCGACAGCTTGCGGTCGCACATCGGCGCCAGTACCGACCTGGCCGACCTGCAGCGCCAGGCGGTGGCTGAAGGATTACAAGATTTACGCAGTTGCGGGGCGGCGAAAGTGGCCCGTGGAATCACCCGCAGCGAAGAGGTGATGCGGGTCTGTTCCTGAGCGAAAACCTTCGCAATCAAGGAACTTAGGTGTGGTTTTGACGATCAAAGCGGCCATCTTCAGCCCCCTCACCCTTCAGGTGTTTCATCATGCGCATCAAATCCGCGCTGGCAGCCGCTGCCCTGCTTTCGCTGCCTGTTGGCTCCACAATGGCCGACACTTTCTGGCGTAATGTAATGACCTCTGGCGCCACCACGGCGTCCAGCTACATCACCTCGCGCGACCACAAGCTGGTACTGGCGGCACAGGATGACGCCGGCAGTTTCGTCGCCAGTAACGGTGAGATTCGCGGGCCGTTTCTGGAACAAGCGTTGCAGCAAGTACGTGCGCAAAACCCCACGCTTCAAGCATCGGACATGGAACTGGCCAATGCAATTTTGGCCCGCACGGCCAATCCGTGAACGCTCCCGCAGCGTAACTCGGATGCTCTGACACCAAGCAGACCTTTCCTACCAACCTCTCAGGCCGGTGTAGGACTACTACCGAACGTTCGTTCGTTACCATCGAGGCTCCGCCAACCGCTCACTGGAGCCTCGATATGCGTGAACTCTTAGCCGCTCTACTTGTGATTCTCATCGGCCAGCAAACGGCAGAAGCTTCCGGTTCGTCCCGCTCATTGGTATCCACCGGCACCCTGTTTTCTTCCAGCTACCTGACATCGGCCGACCACAAATTGGTGGTCGCGGCACAGGACGACGCCGGCAGCTTCGTAGCCAGCGACGGGGCGATTCGTGGGCCGTACCTAGAGGCTGCGATCCAGCAGATCCGGGCTGAACACCCAGGGCTTGAGGCCTCGGACATGGAACTGGCCCATGCGATCCTCGCCAAACATGCCTTGGCTCAATAGCCGCGCCGCCTACCTTGCGGTGCCAACCGCTAAGTAGCCAACGCCAGCACATGGCACTACCGGTACGCCTGCACTGGCACACAGGCGCAGAACAGGTTCCGGTCACCATAGACATTGTCGACGCGGTTCACAGCAGGCCAGTATTTGTGCAGACGCACGTGGCCGCTGGGGGCAATGGCCTGCTCCAGGGTGTAGGGCCGCGTCCATGGCTCCAGTACGTCGGCCAGGGTATGGGGTGCATGCTTGAGTGGGTTGTCTTCGGCTGGCCAGCTCCCGTCTTGAACCTGAGCGATCTCTGCCCTAATCGCCAGCATCGCCTCGACGAAGCGGTCCAGCTCGGCCTTCGACTCGCTTTCAGTCGGCTCGACCATCAGGGTACCCGGCACCGGAAATGACATGGTCGGGGCATGGAAGCCATAGTCCATCAAGCGCTTGGCAACGTCTTCCTCGGTAATGCCGGTCTGCGCCTTGAGAGGCCGCAGGTCGAGAATGCACTCATGGGCCACCCGCTGGTTACGCCCGCGGTACAACACCGGGAACGCTCCGGCCAACTGGCTCGCCAGGTAGTTGGCTGAAAGGATCGCCACCTCGCTGGCGTCAGCCAGTTGCGGGCCCATCATGGCTATGTACATCCAACTGATCGGCAGAATGCTGGCGCTGCCCCAGGGCGCGGCACTGACCGCACTGTTGTTCGGGTCCAGCCCGGGCACGGGCACTACCGGGTGACTTGCGACGAAGGGTTTCAGATGGGCGCGAATGCCGATTGGGCCCATGCCTGGGCCGCCTCCGCCGTGGGGGATGCAGAACGTCTTGTGTAGATTCATATGCGAAACGTCGGCACCGATGTCCGCAGGCCGGGCCAGGCCAACCTGGGCATTGAGGTTGGCACCGTCCATGTAGACCTGGCCACCGTATTGGTGGACCACCGCGCAGATCTCGCGGATGCCCTCCTCATAAACACCATGGGTCGAAGGATAGGTGACCATCAGGCATGACAGCTTGTCGCCGGCGGCAGCAGCCTTGGCCTTGAGGTCTTCGAGGTCGACGTTGCCAGCATCGTCACACTCGACGATCACCACCTCCATGCCAGCCATCTGCGCCGAGGCCGGGTTGGTTCCGTGGGCAGACGAGGGAATCAGGCACAACGTGCGTTGTGGCTGTTGGCAACTGCGGTGATAGCGTGTGATTGCCATGAGCCCCGCGTATTCACCTTGAGCGCCGGAGTTGGGCTGCATGCAGATGGCGTCGAAACCGGTGATGGCGCACAACCAGCTTTCCAGCTCATCGATCATCGCCTTATAGCCCGCGGCCTGTGCGGCAGGTGCGAAGGGGTGTAGCTGGGCGAAGGCGGGCCAGGTGATCGGTATCATCTCACTGGTGGCATTGAGTTTCATGGTGCAAGAGCCGAGCGGGATCATCGACTGGTTCAGGGCCAGGTCCTTGTTTTCAAGCTGCTTGAGGTAGCGCAGCATCTCGGTTTCGCTGTGATGCAGATTGAACACCGGGTGGCCAAGGAACGGCGTACCGCGCGCCAATGCTGCGGGGATACCTTCAGGCGACGCCAGCTGGTCAAGGGCGTGGATATCAAGACCATGATCGACCCCTAGGAATACATCGAACAAGCGCAACACCGTGGCTTCGCTGCAGGTTTCATCCAGGCTCACGCCCAAATGGCCGCGCCCCAGAATCCGCAGGTTGATGCGAGCAGCCTCGGCGCTTTCGATGATTGCCACCTGGGCGCCGCCAACATCCAAGGTCAGGGTGTCGAAAAAATGCTGATTGATACGCTTTATGCCTTTGGCCTCAAGGCCTGCGGCCAAAAGGAAAGTCAGCCGGTGCACGCGCTGGGCAATACGCTGCAGCCCTTCTGGCCCATGGTAAACCGCATAGAACCCGGCCATGTTGGCCAGCAGTACCTGGGCTGTGCAGATGTTGGAGTTGGCCTTTTCGCGGCGAATGTGCTGCTCGCGCGTTTGCAGGGCCATGCGTAACGCGGTATTGCCACGTGCATCGCGGGACACGCCGATGATGCGCCCTGGCATCGCCCGCTTGTAATCCTCACGGCAAGCGAAGTAGGCGGCGTGCGGGCCGCCGAAGCCCATCGGCACGCCGAAGCGCTGAGTCGAGCCGAGCACCACATCGGCACCCATTTCGCCAGGCGGCGTCAGCACCACAAGGCTGAGCAGGTCCGCCGCCACGCAGGCCAGGGCCTGCTGGGCATGCAACTGGTCGATGAACGGGCGCAGGTCACGTACCTCGCCGTGGGTATCCGGGTACTGCAGCAATGCACCGAACACTTGGTGCTGGGCAAGGTTGTCCACAGCGTCGACGATCAGCTCGAAGCCGAAACCCTCGGCGCGGGTTTTGAGCACTGACAATGTTTGTGGGTGGCAATGCTCGTCGGCGAAGAACGCGTTGGACTTGTTGCGTGCCACACGCTTGGCCAGCGCCATTGCCTCGGCAGCGGCGGTGGCTTCATCGAGCAGCGATGCATTGGCCAGCGCCAAACCGCTGAGGTCGATGACCATTTGCTGGAAGTTGAGCAACGCCTCTAGTCGGCCTTGGGCGATTTCAGGCTGATAGGGCGTGTAGGCGGTGTACCAGCCGGGGTTTTCCAGCACGTTGCGCAGGATGACGGTGGGCGTCACGGTTCCGTGGTAGCCCATGCCGATAAGGCTGGTCCACACCTGGTTCTGTTCGGCGTAAGCGGCAAGCTTGGCCAACGCAGCCTGCTCGTCCAGGGCCGGCGGTAAGTCGAGGGCGCGGTTTAAGCGTATGCCTGGCGGCACGGTCTGCTCGATCAGTTCGCTACGGCTACTGAGGCCAAGGGCATTGAGCATGGCCTGCTGCTCCGAGGCATCGGGCCCCAGATGGCGGCGCAAAAAAGGGTTGAGCTCTTGCAGTTGCTGCAGGGATGGCGACTGAGGCATGTCGACGCTCTCTTCCTAGACCGGGTCTCATGGAGACTTGTAAGTCTAGGAAGGGATCGACGATGCTGCGTGAAAACTTGTTCGCCAGCCTGTGCCTGTTTGCGGCTGAAGCCGCTCATTCAAGAGCGGGTTTACCCGCAAAGCAGGCGAGGCGCTATCACTCGCCGATGGCAGCTTTGTAGCCCGCGGCATCCAGCAGCTTGTCCAGCTCGGCCGGGTTGCTTGGCTTGAGCTTGAAGATCCACGACTCATAAGGCTCGTCGTTGAGCAGCTCTGGGCTGTCGGCCAGTTCTTCGTTGACCGCGATCACCTCACCGGAAACCGGGGCGTAGATGTCGGATGCTGCCTTGACCGATTCGACCACGCCGGCAGCATCGCCAGCGCTGAAGGTTTTGCCCACTTCGGCCAGCTCGACGAACACCACATCACCCAGTGCTTGCTGGGCGTGGTCGCTGATGCCGACGGTGACACTGCCATCGGCTTCCAGGCGCGCCCACTCGTGGCTTTCGGCGAAACGCAGATCGGCGGGGATATTGCTCATGTGTTGACTTCCTCGTTTGGCTCAGCGGTTCGGCCCGCCGTTGAATGTTCAGATCAGAATCTTGCCATGGCGCACGAAGGTCGGCTTGACCACTCGCACCGGGTACCACTTGCCGCGAATTTCGACCTCGGCACGGTCGGCAGTAGCCATGGGGACACGCGCCAGGGCTATGGACTTGCTCAGCGTAGGCGAGAAACTACCACTGGTGATCTCCCCTTCGCCAATACCGGCAACACGAACCACTTGGTGAGCACGCAACACCCCGCGCTCTTCGAGCACCAGGCCGACCAGTTTCTCCTGCACGCCATGCTCGATTTCCGCCAAAAGGCCAGTGCGGCCGATGAAGTTGCGCTCGGCAGGCTCCCAGGCAATGCTCCAACCGAGGTTGGAGGTCAGCGGGGTGTGCTGCTCATCGATGTCCTGGCCATACAGATTCATCCCGGCTTCCAAGCGCAGGGTATCGCGCGCGCCGAGGCCGCTGGGGGCGATACCCGCGCCGACCAGATCGTTGAAAAATCCTACAGCTTCATCACCTGGCAGAATGATCTCCAGGCCGTCTTCACCGGTGTAGCCGGTGCGAGCGATGAACCAGTCGCCTTCGGCAACTCCTTCGAATGGCCGCAGTTCACGAATCAACGCAGCGCGCGCAGGGCTTAGCAGCCCAGCGACCTTTTCTCGAGCATGGGGGCCTTGAATGGCGAGGATGGCCAAGTCCGGGCGTACCTTGAACGTTGCGTTGAAGCCGACAGCCTGCTCGTTCAGCCAATCGAGAACCCTGGTCCGCGTGATGGCGTTGGTGATCAAGCGGTAGCCGGTATGTGTGCGATACACGATCAGATCATCGATCACCCCGCCTTGCTCGTTTAGCAGCGGGCTGTAAAGCGCCTTGCCGATGCTGCTCAGCCGCGCAACGTCGTTGGCCAACAGGCGTTGCAACGTGGCCGTGGCCTGCTCGCCAGTCATGTCGATGACCGTCATGTGGGAAACGTCGAACACCCCACAATCGCTACGCACCTGATTGTGTTCCTCGACTTGCGAGCCGTAGTGCAGGGGCATGTCCCAGCCACCGAAATCGACCGTCTTGGCGCCCAGCGCCAGGTGCAAGTCGTATAAAAGCGTGCGCTGTCCCATGGGTTTCTCCTTCCGGGCGTGGCGAAGCGGCGGCGGTCGAAGACGTTTAATCGTCAGCTCTTCTTGTAGGACCCGCCGCGCGAATGCCGCGCATTGTAGCCGCATGGGCGCAGGCTGGCATCCTCAGTGACTGTGACCGGGGCGACGAGCGGAACGGCGAATCAGCCCGATGACTGGCAACAGCCCTACCAGCACCAGGGTGAGCGCCGGCAACGAGGCGCGGGCCCACTCGCCCTCGCTGGTCATCTCGAAGACCCTTACCGCCAGGGTATCCCAGCCGAATGGGCGCATCAGCAAGGTGGCAGGCATTTCCTTGAGCACATCGACGAACACCAGCAACGCGGCGCTGAGGGCGCCAGGCACTAGCAGCGGTAGATACACCTTGAAAAACAAACCCATGCCACCCACACCCAGGCTGCGTGAAGCCTCTGGCAGCGATGGGCGAATACGCGCCAGGCTGCTCTCAAGCGGCCCATAAGCCACCGCGATGAAGCGCACCAGGTACGCCAGCAGCAACGCCGCCAGGCTACCCAACAGCAATGGCTTGCCTGCACCGCCCAACCACGCCGTCAGCGGTATCACCACGTGGTTGTCCAGGTAGCTGAAGGCCAGCATGATCGACACCGCCAGCACCGAGCCTGGCAAGGCGTAGCCGAGATTGGCCAGGCCGACGCCCGCGCGCACCCCCGCCGTAGGCGCCAGACGCCGAGCGAACGCCAGCATCAGGGCCACGCCAACGGTGATCAGGGCGGCCATGCTGCCCAGGTACAAGGTATGCAGCACCAGGCCCACATAACGTTCGTCCAGATCATGCCGACCGCGCTGCCAAAACCACGCCAGCAACTGCAGCAGCGGGATGACGAATGCGCAGGCGAACACCAGCAAGCACCAAGCGCTGGCCAGCAGCGCCTTCAACCCGCGCAAGTGGTAAAGCGCCTGCCCGCGCGGGCGCTCATGACCATGGCGGGTTGCCCCACGGGCCCGGCGCTCGCCGTACAGCACCAGCATCACCGCCAACAGCAGCAGGCTGGCCAACTGCGCCGCGCTGGACAGGCTGAAGAAGCCATACCAGGTCTTGTAGATGGCGGTGGTGAAGGTATCGAAGTTGAACACCGCCACTGCGCCAAAATCGGCCAAGGTTTCCATCAACGCTAGGGCAATACCAGCACCGATCGCTGGCCGCGCCATCGGCAGGGCAACCCGCCAGAAGGCTTGCAAGGGTGTCAGGCCAAGCACCCGCGCTGCTTCCATCAGGCCTTTGCCCTGGGCCAGGAACGCGGTGCGCGCCAGCAGGTAGACGTAGGGGTAGAACACCAGCACGAGCACGATGATTACCCCGCCCGTAGAGCGTACCCTGGGCAGGCGCATAGGCCCGAACGCCTCGCGCAGCGCGCTCTGCACAGGGCCTGCGAAGTCGAGCAGGCCGACGAAAACGAAGGCCAGCACGTAGGCCGGTATGGCGAAAGGCAGCATCAGCGCCCAGTCGAGCCAACGCCTGCCGGGAAACTCACACAGGCTGGTGAGCCAGGCCAAGCTGACACCGAGCAGGGTAACGCCGAAGCCGACGCCAAGCACTAGTGTCGCAGTATTGCCCAGCAGGCGGGCCATCTGGGTATCGAGCAGGTGCGACCAGATCTGCAGGTCGACCGACTGCCAGGACAGCAGCAGCACACTCAGGGGCAGAAGGACCAAAGCGGCGGTCAGGATGACCGGAAGGTACCAGCGACGTTGGAGGGTGTGGGGCAAGGCGATGGTCTCGGTTGCAATCGTTCGCGGGTAGCCCCACAGCGTACACCGCTACTCTTGGGGTTTACCCGCGAAAAGGCCCTGACAGGCCACGGAGTGGTCAAGCCTGGGGCTTAATTCCAGCCGGCACGATCCATCAGGCGAATGGCCTCGGCCTGACGCTTGCCGGCCACTTCCACCGCAATGCTGTCGGCCTTGAAGCTACCCCAGGCCGCTACTTCGTCCGAAGGCTTGACCTTGGGGTTTGCCGGAAACTCCTGGTTGATGTCGGCGAACAGCTTCTGCGCCTGCTCGCCGGTCATCCACTCGACCAGTTCGATGGCGGCTTGCCGGTGAGGTGCATGCTTGGTCAGGCCGATACCGGACAGGTTGACATGCACGCCCCGGTCAGCCTGGTTGGGCCAGAACAGCTTCACCGGCAGTTGTGGGTTCTGGGCGTGCAGGCGGCCGTAGTAATAGGTGTTCACCACCCCTACATCGCACTGGCCAGCGGCGATTGCCTGGATTACCGCGTTGTCGTCGGAGAACACATCGGTGGACAAGTTGTTGACCCAACCTTTGACGATTTGCTCGGTCTTGGCCTCGCCATGGTTTTCGATCAGGGTAGCGGTCAGTGACTGGTTGTAGACTTTCTTGGCCGAGCGCAGGCATAGGCGGCCTTCCCACTGCTTGTCGGCCAGGGCTTCATAGGTGCTCAGCTCGGCCGGCTTGACCCGCTCGGTGGAGTAGACGATGGTCCGTGCCCGCAAGCTCAGGCCGGTCCAGTCATGGGACGAGGCACGGTACTGGGGCGGGATGTTCTGGTCGATGGTGGCCGACTTGATCGGCTGCAGAATGCCCATCTGTTCGGCCTGCCAAAGGTTGCCGGCATCGACGGTCAGCAGCAGGTCGGCCACCCCGTTCTCGCCCTCGGCCTTGATGCGCTGCATTAGCGGGGCTTCCTTGTCGGTGATGAACTTGACCTTGACCCCGGTCTTGGCGGTGTAGGCGTCGAACACCGGCTTGATCAGCTCGTCGATACGCGAGGAGTACACCACCACTTCATCAGCCGCCTGGGCGGTGCCGCCGAGCAGGGACAGGGCCAGAGCGGCCAATAGGGGCTTGCGTGGCAACATGGAAAGCACTCCTGGGATCGTATGAGAGGCGCAAATGGTAGTGAATCCCATTATCCAGCTCATCTACCGAGCAGTTACCGGATGTTGCAGGCAGCCAGGACGCGGCTCCCGGCGGTCTCAAGCCTTGGCCAGCTCCGGCAGATCCCCGCTCAACCCCAAGGCCTGGCGCACGAACACTGCTTTTGCATCTGGCAGCTGCTCCACAAGCTTCAAACCGGTGTTTCGCAGCCAGCGCAGCGGCAACCGGTCGTCTTGGAACAGCCGTTCAAAGCCTTCCATCGCCGCCATCAGCGCCAGGTTATGCGGCATGCGTCGGCGCTCGTAACGACTGAGCACTTTCACATCGGCCAGGCGCTCGCCTCGCGCGCTTGCATTGCCCAACACTTCGGCCAGCACTGCGGCATCCAAAAAGCCAAGATTGACCCCCTGCCCGGCCAACGGGTGAATGGTGTGTGCCGCATCGCCAATCAGCGCCAGCCCTTCATCGACGTAGCGCATGGCGTGGCGCTGGCGCAACGGCACGCAGAGGCGCGGGTCCGCTTCCAGCACACGCCCCAAACGCCCCTCGAAGGCGCGCTCCAGTGCCTCGAGGAAGGCCTGATCCCCCAGGGCCATGATCCGTTCGGCCTGCTCCGGCGTCGTGGACCAGACGATCGAGCACCAGTCCTGCTTGCCGTCTCGGGACAACGGCAGGAACGCCAGGGGCCCATCATCGGTGAACCGCTGCCAGGCCGTGGCCTGGTGGGCGCTGCTGCAGCGCACGCTGGTAACGATTGCGTGGTGCAGGTAATCCCATTCACGGGTCTGGCAGCCGGCCAGCTTGCGCACCGCCGAATGGGCGCCGTCGGCAGCCACCACCAGCGGCGTGCGTAGTTTGCGGCCGTCGGCCAACGTCAGCAGCCACTGGTC
This sequence comes from Pseudomonas sp. KCJK9000, assembly GCF_046230725.1. Classification (NCBI taxonomy): domain Bacteria; kingdom Pseudomonadati; phylum Pseudomonadota; class Gammaproteobacteria; order Pseudomonadales; family Pseudomonadaceae; genus Pseudomonas; species Pseudomonas sp. KCJK9000. The sequence goes on from NZ_JBJJLN010000041.1 coordinate 11,978, forward strand.
ACCCGAACGGCGCAGCTGTTCCAGGCGGGCGTTGGGCAGCAGGCCGATGTCGCTGTCGTGCAGGCGCTCCAGCAGCCCGTCCTGCACTACCCGGTTTTCCACGATATGGCCGAGCACCTGGGCATGTACGCTGGCGGCCGAGAAATGGATCTGCCCGGTGCCGCTGCCGTCCCACACCTGCATATCGGAATACGCTGACACACGTCGACTGGCGATGCCGTCCCAAGCCCCCAAGCGTTCGAGGATCCGCTGGCTGGCCGCCGACAGGGCACTGACCCGCGGTTCGAACGGGGCAGCCTGATCGAACGGTTTGACCGAAAGCGGGCCGCCATCGAGCAGGATAATTTCCAGGCCGCTGTGGCGAAGCGCCAAGGCCAGGGCACTGCCGACCATGCCGGCACCGACGATCAACACATCTGCGCGCATTTCCATGCCTTACGCCTGCCTCGCTTGCGGCTTGAGCCGCACGTATAGGATTTTATCGACCCGTGCCACCAGCTCACCGGCTTCGTCACGGACATCGACCTGCACACGCGGCAGGTACTTCTTGCCGCTGGCGGTCTGCTGGCGAATTTCGCTCAGCAGCGCGTCATCGACATGGAATTGGGCATACACCGTGCCCTTGCCCGGCGCGATGAAATCGATACTGGCGGCCTTGTCCCAGACGATGTACTCACGGCCCAGCTGCTCGATCAGCAACAGCATGTAGAACGGGTCGACCATCGAATACAGGCTACCGCCGAACTGAGTGCCGACGTAGTTTCGGTTCCAGCGAGTCAGTTTCATGCGTACCTTGACGCTGCGCATGTCTGGGCTGATGTGCTGGATGTGGATACCGGCACCCAGATAGGGCGGGTAAAGGTTCAGCAGCCAGCGCAGCATGCGAGCCCGGCGTGCCAGCCGGCGCGGGTTGCTCATGCGCGGCCCCGCTGGTCAGAGCGCGTACCAAGGCCCATGGCCTGGCGGGCGAACCAGCTTTTGGCCGGCGGCAGCAGGTCAAGGCCGAGCAGGCCGATATTGCGCCCGGCCGCCACCACGGGCTGGTTGCTGCCAAACAGGCGGGTGACCTGATCGGAGAAGCCGATGGTCAGGGCCTGATCGAAGCGCTGGCGCTGTTGATAGCCCTGCAAGCTCGCCAGATCGCCCGGATGCGAGGGGCCGGCCAACAAGGCCTCAGCCAGCGACTGCACGTCTCGCAGCGACAGGTTGAAGCCCTGACCGGCAATCGGGTGCAGGCTATGCGCCGCGTTGCCCAATACCACCAGGTGCGGGCGCACCTGCTCCTGGGCCTCGATCAACGCCAACGGGTAGAGGTGCCGGGCACCGACCTGGCGCAAAGCGCCCAGGCGGTAGCCAAAAGCGTCTTGCAGCTCGCGCAGGAAGCTGCGCTCGTCGATATCGGCCAGGCGCCGGGCATCCATCCCTTGCCGCGTCCACACCAGCGCGCAACGGTTGTCAGGCAGCGGCAGCAGCGCCATCGGGCCCTGCTCGGTGAAACGCTCGAAGGCTTGCCCGCCATGGGCCTGGCCTGGGGTGATGTTGGCGATCAGCGCACTCTGCTCATACGGCGTACGACGCACATGAATACCCAGTTGCTCACGCAGGCCCGAGCGCCCGCCATCGGCCAGCACCGCAAGGTCGCATTCCAGGCTGGTGTCATCGTCGAGCAACAGCCGGTAGCCGCCCTCGATGGCCTGCATCGCTTTCACCTCAGCCGGGCAACGCCAGCTCACCACCTCGCGGTCCAAGCCTTGCCACAGGCATTGGCCGAGCCAGGCGTTCTCCACCACATAACCCAAGGCAGGCACGCCCTCTTCGTTGGCATCCAGGCGGGTAGCGCCAAAGCGGCCACGGTCGGAAACCTGGATCTGACGAATAGGTTCGGCCCGCGGGCTGATGGTTTGCCACAGGCCAAGGTGCTGATAGATCTGCCGGGTGCCGAACGACAGCGCCGACGAACGTGCATCGTAGCTTGGCTGAAAGCTGTCGCCGGGAGCGAACGGCTCGATCAGCAGAATCTTCCAGCCGCGGGCTTTGGCGCCGGCCTGCAGAGCCAGGGCCAGGCTCGCCCCAACCAGCCCGCCGCCAATGATCGCCAGGTTGACTCGGTTCATGCTGCAGCCTTACGCGCGGCCTGCATCAGCGCCTCGATTTCGGCTACCGTGCGGGGCACACCCGAGGTGAGAATTTCACAGCCTTGCTTGGTCACTACCACGTCATCTTCGATCCTGATGCCGATGCCGCGCCATTTCTTCGCGACTGCTTGGTTATCGGCACCAATGTAGATGCCTGGCTCGACCGTCAGCGCCATGCCGGGCTCCAGCACCCGCCACTGGCCACCTACCTTGTACTCCCCCACATCATGCACATCCATGCCCAGCCAATGCCCGGCACGGTGCATGTAGAAGGCCCGGTATGCCTCGCTGTCGATCAGCGCCTGCACCTGGCCCTTGAGCAAGCCCAGCGCCACCAGGCCTTCGGTGATGACCCTTACCGTCGCCTCGTGGGCGTGGTTCCAGTGCTTGCCTGGGGCGATCTCGGCAAACGCGGCAGCCTGTGCCTTGAGCACCAATTCATAGATGGCTTTCTGCTCGGGCGAAAACTGCCCACTGACCGGGAAGGTACGGGTGATGTCGCTGGCGTAGCAGTCGATCTCGCAGCCAGCATCGATCAGCACCAGGTCGCCATCCTTGAGCGGAGCATCGTTTTGCTGATAGTGCAGGATACAGCCATTGCGCCCAGCGGCGACGATCGAGCCATAGGCAGGCATTTTCGCGCCGCCCTTGCGGAACTCATAGTCAAGCTCCGCTTCGAGGCTGAATTCGTGCAACCCGGCCCGGCAAGCTTGCATGGCCCGCACATGGGCACGTGCGGAGATTTCTGCCGCGGCACGCATCACCTTCACTTCCGCTGCCGATTTATACAGGCGCATATCGTGCAGCAGATGATCCAGCGCAACGAACTCGTTCGGCGGCTGCGCGCCGAGGCGTGCCTTGGAGCGGATCACATTGATCCACTCCATCAGCCGGCGGTCGAACTCAGGGTTGCTGCCCATGGCGCTGTAGACCCGCTCACGGCCTTCGATCAGGCCGGGCAGAATCTCGTCTATGTCGGTGATCGGGAAGGCATCGTCCGCGCCAAAGTCACGGATCGCGCCTTCCTGGCCGGCACGCAGGCCATCCCACAGCTCGCGCTCGGGGTTGCGCTCGCGGCAGAACAGCACATATTCGCCATGCTCACGCCCAGGGATCAATGCGATCACTGCCTCCGGCTCGGGAAAGCCACTGAGGTACTGAAAATCGCTGTCCTGGCGATACACATGCTCGACATCGCGGTTACGAATGGCCAGCGCAGCAGCCGGTAGAATGGCAATGCTGTTGGGGACCATCTGCGCCATCAGCGCCTTGCGCCGACGGGCATATTCGGCCTTGGGTATGCGGCTCATGGGCACAACTACCCCCAGTTGATCAGTGCAGCGAAGGTTTTGGCGCTGGCGCGGCGGGCGCGGCCAGTTCCGAATACAGCAAAAGCGGCGCTACGCGCAGGTATTCCATGACTTCCATGTAGTCGCTTTCGCCGTCTTCGGACTCTTCCAAGGCTTCCTGAACCTGGGAAATGGCCACCAGGTCCTGCAGTACTTCCTTGGCTTCGGTAGACAGGTCCTTGCCACCGGCGTTCAGGCCAAAGCCTGTGATGAAACCCTGGCACCACTGGCCCAAGGCCTCGGCGCGGTCAGCCAGCGCGGCATCGTCGCCAGGCAGCAACAGAACGATCGCCATGTCATCGCTGGTCAGTTCACCTTTGACCATCTCCTGCAGGCCGATCAGGGCATTGCGCACGCTATCACCAGGTTCGGTTTCCAGCAGTTGGGCCGCATCGGCCAGCCAGGCCTCGGCATCGAACCCGGCACCGGCGCAGCTGCGCCCGATCAGCAGGCCGTGCAGCTCGGCAGGGGTTACAGGGTGACCATTGCTCGAAAGCAGCATGGCGAAGGCAACGTAGGGCGATTGAGTATTAGGCATGGTCGGCTAGGCGCCAGACGGCGCATTTGACTAGAATGAAGGCCTTGTATCCTAGCATCGGCAGGCGCGCCAAGACTATCGGCACTGGCCGCCGCTGCGCAGGGACAGGCATCATCGACGGGTGATTCACCACGGAGCGAAGCGAGTGCAACCCACGCAAGAGAACGACCTGCAAGCGCTGATGAGCCGGTTCGAGTTGCTGATTGAACGCGTCGAGCAACTAAAACGGCAAAATGCACTCTTAGTAGCTCAGGAAAAATCCTGGCGCGAGGAGCGCGCCCACCTCATCGAAAAAAACGAGATCGCCAAGCGCAAGGTCGAGTCGATGATTTTACGCCTGAAGGCCCTGGAGCAAGACTCATGAGTTCAAGCAATAGCGTCACCGTGCAGATCCTCGACAAGGAGTACTCGATCATCTGCCCGCCGGAAGAGCGCAACAACCTGGTCAGCGCAGCCCGCTACCTGGATGGCAAGATGCGCGAGATCCGTAGCAGCGGCAAGGTGATCGGCGCCGACCGTATTGCGGTCATGGCCGCGTTGAACATCACCCACGAGATGCTGCATCGCCAGGACGACCGGACTGCTGCACCGGTCGCGGGCACCAGCCGTGAACAGGTGCGCGACCTGCTGGAGCGGGTCGATCAGGCTTTGTCCGACGATGCGGGTACCAAAAACGGCTGAGATTGGTATACTGGCGCCACTCCCTGGGGGATGCGCCAGTCGGTTATGTCCCTGAGCCGATACGCACAACCACGGGGGTTGCACGCTGGGGCCGGTGTGCATGTCCGCCCGACGGAAAGCCTTAACGCCCCCTGCAATCTCCACCTTGAACTTTCGGGTTCAAGGGCTACACCGATAGCGGTCTTATCGGGGAGCCTGATTCTTCTTGCCCAGTGTTCAGCTGGGCAATTCGACAACTGGGATAGCCAGTGCCATGACTGAAACTGCGCCGCTCACCCGCCCCCAGCTTCGTCGCCTGCTTCGCACCGCCCGCCGCGCCCTCACCCCCGCTCAACAGCTTAAGGCCTCACGCGGCCTGTATCGCCAGCTGGCGCAGCATCCGTTGTTCCGACGCGCCCGGCATATCGCCCTGTACCTGCCCAACGACGGTGAGATCGACCCGCGCCTGCTGTTGCGCGAGGCCCAGCGCCGAGGCAAGCGCACCTACCTGCCGGTGCTGCATGCCTGGCCGCGTACGCGCATGGTGTTTCAGCGCTTCGACCAGGGCGAGAAACTCAAGCGCAACCGCTTCCGCATACCCGAGCCCTTGGCTGATCGCCGGCGCCAGCGGCCGATATGGGCGCTGGACCTGATCCTCTTGCCGTTGGTCGGCTTCGATGAAGTGGGCGGCCGGCTGGGCATGGGCGGAGGGTTTTACGACCGCAGCCTGGCTTACCAGGCACGTCGCAAGAGCTGGAAAAAACCGCTGCTGCTGGGGCTGGCCCATGAGTGCCAGAAGGTCGAGCGACTTGCGCAGGCCAGTTGGGATGTACCGATGCAAGGCACGGTCAGCGACCGCAACTGGTACCTGGCGCCACACTGAGTGGCGCAGTACTGGAATTCAGCGACTTTGCGGGGCTGCGTCCACAGGTGCCTGGTAGGCGGTATCCAGCTTGCGTTCCCAGATCCCTTGGGCATAGCCAGTGGTGACGACGCCAAGACCGAAGATGAAGACCAGGATCCAGAGTAGATCCGGTTTGCGTTGATTCATCGAAGAATGCCCCCCTAGGCATACGTTCAGGCTCGGCGACCTTCTTGGTGCCGCCGGAGCGTCTAGCGTTAAAATCGGCGCATTCTCCGACAACCTGAGTCATCACGCAAACGTTGACGCCAGCCGGCCGTCGGTTTCATGCAACAGGTTATTTCAAACCTTTTCAGGAGCAGTATCCATGGCCTATTGGCTAATGAAGTCCGAACCCGATGAGCTTTCCATAGAGGCTCTGGGACGCCTTGGTGAGGCTCGCTGGGATGGCGTTCGCAATTACCAGGCGCGCAATTTCATACGGGCCATGAGCGTAGGCGATGAGTTCTTCTTTTACCACTCCAGTTGCCCGCAGCCGGGCATTGCCGGCATTGCCCGGATTACCGCAGCCGCCTACCCAGACCCGACGGCGCTCGACCCAGAAAGCCATTACTACGACGCCAAGGCCAACCAAGAAAAGAATCCATGGAGCGCGGTGGACGTAGCGCATGTGAAGACATTCGGTAAGGTGCTGGGGCTGGGCTTGCTGAAACAGCAGGATGCGCTGGCGGAGCTACCGCTGGTTCAAAAAGGCACACGGTTGTCGGTGATGCCAGTGACCGAAGCGCAATGGGCGGCCATCATTAAACTGGCCAGTTGAGTTCGACTCAAAAGCCTTAGGGGGCTTTGCGAGCGAGCTCGGCGCGGGGGGCGCGCCGGGCTTACAGCCTCTAGATTGCTAGCGCCAAAATCATTACTGCACAATCAAGTTATTGAACAGCAGGTCTTCGACGATTGGCTTTCCCTCTTCGGCCTCCATCACCTGCTGCACTTGCTTCAACGCCTCTTGGCGCAGCTTTTCCTTGGCATCGACGTTGCTCATGCTTTCCACGGTTTGCTGAGTGAACAGTGCCACCAGTTGGTTACGGATCAGCGGTTCATGATGTTTGACCGCAGCTGCCGCTGTATCACCCGTCACGCGCAGGGCTACATCGGCCTTGTACACGCGAAGCTTAGGGCCACCATCGAGGGCGTAGTTGCCGACGAAGGGCGGGGTGAGGGTTATGTAGGCAACCTTCGGCTCCCCTTCCTTGGCTTCCTCGGCCATGGCCGCTGCTGGCAGCATCAGCGCCAGTACCATCAAGATCCACGCTTTCACGAATTCGCTCCTAGAAACAGTTGGCGCCAGCTTACCCAGCATGCTTGGCAAACCCAAGCCCGGGCTTATGCCGACCCATCAGGGCCGAGCATGCTCGTTGACCCGGCAAGCTGCCCTCCTACACTTATCGGCCACTACACGCAAAGGAATAGTCCCGATGAAAGCGGTGTTGTGCAAAACCCTCGGCCCGGCTCGCGACCTGGTACTGGAAGACGCAACCAGCCCGGTACCGAAGAAGAATGAGATCCTGCTCGATGTACACGCTGCCGGGGTCAATTTCCCCGACACGCTGATCATCGAAGGGAAATACCAGTTCCAACCGCCCTTGCCATTCTCACCTGGCGGTGAGGCCGCAGGCGTGATTTCGGCAGTGGGCGAAAAAGCCGGCAGCTTCAAAGTGGGCGACCGGGTAATGGCTCTGACCGGCTGGGGGGCATTCGCCGAACAGGTGGCGGTCCCGTTCTATAACGTCATGCCGATCCCCGAGCACATGGATTTCGCCACCGCTGCGGCCTTTGGCATGACCTACGGCACCTCGATGCACGCGCTCAAGCAGCGTGGCCAGTTGCAGCCTGGGGAAACCCTGTTGGTGTTGGGCGCCTCTGGTGGTGTCGGCCTGGCAGCGGTGGAAATTGGCAAGGCCATGGGCGCGAGGGTGATCGCAGCGGCCAGCAGCGCCGAGAAGCTTGCCATTGCCAAAGCTGCCGGAGCTGACGAATTGATCGACTATAGCCAGGCGAGCCTGAAGGACGAGATCAAGCGTCTGACAGGCGGCCAGGGCGCCGACGTGATTTACGACCCGGTCGGTGGCGAACTGTTCGACCAAGCCGTGCGCGGCCTTGCATGGCAGGGACGGTTATTGGTGGTCGGGTTTGCCAGCGGGACGATCCCGCAAATGGCGGCAAACCTGGTGCTGCTCAAAGGGGCAGCAGTGCTTGGGGTGTTCTGGGGTGCGTTTGCCCAGCGCCAGCCGGAGGACAATGCAGCAAATTTCCGACAGCTGTTCGCTTGGCATGCCGAGGGCAAGTTGAAGCCCCTGGTGTCGAAAACCTATCCACTGGCTGAGGCCGGGGCGGCGATCGAAGCATTGGCGCAGCGCAAGGCCGTCGGTAAGTTGGTGGTGCTGGCCAAGTAATGCAGGCCCGGCCTCTTCGCGGGTGAACCCGGTCCCACGAGCGTTGCACATGGCTTGGGGTGAGCGCCAAGCCGGTGGGCGCGGCCTTAGCCGCGAATAGGTTCGTGCAGGTTATGGCAGCGCCTGAACCGGGCCTCCAGATTGCGATCGGGCATCTGGTGGCTGCGCAGCGCATTGAGGGTCTGTTCGACATAATCTTTAGTCGTACCATAACGCCCTTTGGCACTGGCCAGAATCTGGCTGAGCAAGGTGTCCGGCAGGTTTCCCGCATAGCAAGGCAAGTGCCGCTCCAGGACGAAGCCCAGCGCCTGCACTTTGCTGCCATCATCCAGCCTGCAGCTTAGCCAGTGCGGCCGGTAGGCCGGATAGGGCATTTCCCGTTGCCACAGCGCCATCAGCGACTCATCGAGGTTGCTGTCCTCCAGACGATAAGCGAACCCGCTGCAAGATCCGCCGCGGTCCAGGCCGAACACCAGGCCGGGCGTTTCCGGGGTGCCGCGATGCTCATGGGACCACAAGTACAACCCACGGTGATACCCATGTACGCGGGCCCGCTGCCGCTCGACGGACTGACACTCCGGTCGCCAGATCAGTGAACCGTAGGCAAACAACCACACAGGACCGCCTTCATGGCGAGACATGGTCATCTGCATGGAGTTGAGCAGTTGCTCACGGGACAATTGCTGGCCAAAGTCCAGCGCCGGAGGATAAGTGATTCCCCAAGACAAACTTTCAAGTGCCGACATAAGCTGCCGCCATTATTCCCCGAGTGCTACACACGTAGCCAAAGACATGTAACAGACGCTCTGCGCCGCCGCGCCAAGGGCGCTTGCACTAACCATAGGATAGAACTGACAGAATGCTCAAGCCCTCGGGCGCAAGTTTCACGCAGGGTTCCGACGACTGGGAGTTAGTGTTGAGGATGCGTTGAAAGTTAGTGGCTCAGGCGGTAACAATTACCGCCTTATACCCACTAGTTGCAACTTGGGTAATTAGCCGCGTGGGGCATAGGCGAATACATCGGCACGCATGCGGTGGGCATCCATACCCGCCTCTACCAGCGCATCGAGCGTGGCGTAGACCATGTTCGGCGAACCACTGGCATACACATGCACGGTGTTGAGATCCTTGACGTCCTCACAGACCGCTTCGTGCAGCATGCCGCAGCGCCCTTCCCAGCCGCACAGGTCACTGACCACCTTGTGCAGGAACAAGTTGGGCAAACGCTCCCATTCGGCCCAGTGTTCGATGGTATAGAAGTCCTCCGGCCGACGTACCCCCCAGTACAGGTGTACCGGGTGCTTGAAGCCCTGAGCGCGGCAATGCTCGACCAGGCTGTGCATCTGCCCCATGCCGGTACCTGCGGCTATCAGCACCAGTGGCCCGTCAGGCAACTCGGCCAAGTGAGTATCGCCAAAGGGCAGTTCGATGCGCGCCACCCGCTCTCGCTGAAGTTGCTCCAGCAACTGCAACGCACTGGTTTCACGACCCAGCACGTGCAGCTCAAGCTCGCGCCCGCAATGCGGCGCAGAAGCCAGCGAAAACGCCGCCTGCTTGCCGCCCTCGCGCTCGATCATCAGGTACTGCCCGGCATGATAGCGCGGCGGTCTGCCGGCCGGTGCTAGCAGGCGAACGCGCCACACATCGCCACCGACTTGAACGCACTCGCTCACGCTGCACGCCAGCTTGCGCACCGGCAGCTCGCCCAAGGCAAGCACACCGTCCCAGAGCAACACACAGTCCTCCAAGGGTTCGGCGATACAGGTGAACAACTCGCCGTGGTCGCGGACTTGGCCCTCCTGGCGCACGCGCCCTTCGACCAGCAATGCGGCGCAGACGTGGCAATTGCCATTGCGACAGCTGTTCGGGCAGTCATAGCCCAGCCGCCGCGCTCCATCCAGAATCCTTTCCCCGGGTTCTAGCGCCAGCACCGCCCCGGACGGCTGCAACGTTACCTGCATCAATTTATTCCCAATTGATCCCACAGCTCATCGATGCGGCGGGTGACGGCCTCGTCCTTGACGATGACTCGGCCCCATTCGCGTGTAGTCTCGCCCGGCCACTTGTGTGTGGCGTCCAGGCCCATCTTCGACCCCAGCCCCGATACCGGGGATGCGAAATCCAGGTAGTCGATCGGGGTGTTGTCGATCATCACCGTATCACGCTTGGGGTCCATGCGCGTGGTGATAGCCCAGATCACATCGTTCCAGTCGCGGGCGTTGATGTCATCGTCGGTGACGATAACGAATTTGGTGTACATGAACTGTCGCAGGAACGACCACACACCCAGCATCACGCGCTTGGCGTGGCCTGGATACTGCTTTTTCATGGTCACAACCGCCATGCGGTACGAGCAACCCTCAGGCGGCAGGTAGAAGTCGACGATCTCCGGGAACTGCTTTTGCAGAATGGGTACGAACACTTCGTTCAGAGCCACACCCAAAATGGCAGGTTCATCCGGTGGCCGGCCGGTGTAGGTGCTGTGGTAGATCGGTTTTTGCCGATGAGTGATGCGCTCGACGGTGAATACCGGGAAGCTGTCCACCTCGTTGTAGTACCCGGTGTGGTCGCCATAGGGACCTTCAGGGGCCATTTCGCCCGGGTGAATTACGCCTTCGAGGATGATTTCGGCGGTAGCCGGTACCTGCAGGTTACTGCCTCGGCACTTGACCAGTTCGGTGCGGTTGCCGCGTAACAGGCCAGCGAACGCGTATTCGGACAGCGTATCTGGCACCGGTGTCACGGCGCCCAAAATGGTCGCTGGGTCAGCGCCAAGCGCCACCGCCACGGGGAACGGCTGGCCTGGGTTCTTTTCGCACCACTCGCGATAATCCAGCGCACCGCCACGGTGGCTCAGCCAACGCATGATCACCTTGTTACGGCCGATCACCTGCTGGCGGTAAATGCCCAGGTTCTGGCGGTCCTTGTTTGGCCCACGGGTAACGGTCAGACCCCAGGTGATCAGCGGCGCCACGTCGCCTGGCCAGCAGTGCTGAATGGGCAGTTGGCCGAGGTCGACATCATCGCCCTCGACCACCACTTCCTGGCATACCGCGTCTTTGATCACCTTGGGCGCCATCGACACGACTTTCTTGAAGATCGGCAGCTTCGACCAGGCGTCTTTCAGGCCTTTTGGCGGTTCGGGCTCTTTGAGGAAGGCCAGCAACTTGCCGATTTCGCGCAGCTCGTCGACCGACTCGGCGCCCATGCCCATGGCCACGCGCTCAGGCGTGCCGAACAGGTTGCCCAGGACAGGGATGTCGAAGCCAGTGGGCTTTTCGAATAGCAACGCCGGGCCCTTAGCGCGCAGGGTGCGGTCGCAGACCTCGGTCATTTCCAGTACAGGGGAAATCGGAACCTGGATGCGCTTGAGTTCACCGCGCTGCTCCAGGCCACGAATGAAGTCGCGCAAGTCGCGATACTGCATGCTTGAGCCTCGTGTTGGCCGTATCGGTCGGGGTTGCAGAGTGTAGCGCCGTTCAGCATTCAATGGCCAAAAATGACTTGGGGCCGCTTCGCGACCCTTCGCCGGTGACCCGCCCCCGCAAGGTAGGCACCGGCAGTTGGCCTGGTGCTATCGCTGCAAGAGCGGGATCACCCGCGAAGGGCTGCGCAGCAGCCCCATTCAATGCCTGAAACGTAAGCTTACTTGCGCTTCATCGACAGGAAGAACTCGTCGTTGGTCTTGGTCTGCTTGAGCTTGTCGACCAGGAACTCGATAGCCGCGATCTCGTCCATCGGGTGCAGCAGCTTACGCAGGATCCACATGCGCTGCAGCTCATCATCAGCGGTGAGCAGCTCTTCGCGGCGGGTACCGGAGCGGTTGATGTTGATGGCCGGGAACACACGCTTCTCGGCGATACGACGGTCCAGAGGCAGCTCCATGTTGCCAGTACCCTTGAACTCTTCGTAGATCACCTCATCCATCTTCGAGCCGGTTTCTACCAGCGCGGTGGCGATGATGGTCAGCGAGCCACCTTCTTCGATGTTTCGCGCGGCGCCGAAGAAGCGCTTGGGCTTCTCCAGCGCATGGGCATCGACACCACCGGTCAGCACCTTGCCGGAGCTTGGGATCACGGTGTTGTAGGCACGGGCCAGGCGGGTGATGGAGTCCAGCAGGATGACCACATCCTTTTTGTGCTCGACCAGGCGCTTGGCCTTCTCGATGACCATTTCGGCAACCTGCACGTGGCGGGTTGGCGGCTCGTCGAAGGTCGAGGCGACCACTTCGCCGCGCACGGTGCGCTGCATTTCGGTCACTTCTTCCGGGCGCTCGTCGATCAGCAGGACAATCAGGTGGCACTCAGGGTTGTTACGAGTGATGTTCGCCGCGATGTTCTGCAGCATGATCGTCTTACCGGCTTTTGGCGGAGCAACGATCAGGCCACGCTGGCCTTTGCCGATCGGGGCGCACAGGTCGATGACGCGGCCGGTGAGGTCTTCGGTGGAGCCGTTACCGGCTTCCATCTTCAGACGCTTGTTGGGGAACAGCGGCGTCAGGTTCTCGAACAGGATCTTGTTCTTCGCGTTTTCCGGACGGTCGAAGTTGATGGTGTCGACCTTCAGCAGGGCGAAGTAGCGCTCCCCTTCTTTGGGTGGGCGGATCTTGCCGACGATGGTGTCGCCGGTACGCAGGTTGAAACGGCGGATCTGGCTTGGCGAGACGTAGATGTCATCGGGGCCGGCCAGGTAGGACGCATCAGCAGAACGCAGGAAACCGAAACCATCCTGGAGAATCTCCAGCACGCCGTCACCCGAGATCTCTTCGCCGCTCTTCGCATGCTTCTTCAGCAGGGCGAAAATCACGTCCTGTTTGCGCGAACGGGCCATGTTTTCGATGCCCATCTGTTCGGCCATTTCCAAAAGATCGGTAATCGGCTTTTGCTTGAGTTCAGTCAGGTTCATAAGGGGAATGACGTAATCATGTAAGAAGGGAGAATTAAGCTTTGGCTTAATGAGGCCGCGCCGCTAGATGGCGACAGGATCGCGTACTGATTCGAATTAGGGATGCTTCGGCGACGGCATGCAGAGGGCACTGGAGAAGCAGTGCGAGGCCGAATGTAACACTTGCTTTTTTCTGCGTCTAGTGCTCTGAAAAAGAAAAGCCCCGCATTTGCGGGGCTTTTTCCATCACATCACAGGTGGGCGTCGAGGAACGCGGCCAGCTGCGATTTGGACAACGCGCCTACCTTGGTGGCTTCGACGTTGCCGTTCTTGAACAGCATCAGGGTAGGAATGCCACGCACGCCGTGCTTGGCCGGGGTTTCCTGGTTGTCGTCGATGTTGAGCTTGGCGACGGTCAGTTTGCCCTCGTAGGTGCCGGCGATGTCGTCCAGAACCGGAGCGATCATCTTGCATGGACCGCACCATTCAGCCCAGTAGTCGACCAGCACCGGGCCTTGAGCCTGCAGGACTTCGGCTTCGAAGGTGGCGTCGGTGACGTGTTTGATCAGATCGCTGCTCATGGATATCTCCAGGGTCGTAAGCAAAAAACGTGGCCCATGATAGCTGCACCCAAGCCCTACAGGAAGCCACGGACGATTGAGTGTAACTATAGTTGTGCAAGACCACTCGAATCGAAACTGTCACACGAGTGTCATAGCATCGAATGGCAAATTGCCTTGCATCAAGGCCCGGCGCAGTGCGCGTTGGCGTAAGCCAAGGATCGTGGCACGATTGCCGGGTTACCGACCGAGAACACACAGAATGCCGCAAACTTCCGCGAAGAACCTGTCTCTGATCGCCGCCATCGACCTGGGCTCCAATAGCTTTCACATGGTCGTGGCCAAGGCCCACCATACTGAGATCCGCATTCTCGAGCGGCTGGGCGAAAAGGTTCAGCTTGCCGCTGGCATCGACGAAGAGCGCAGGCTCAGTGAAGAAGCCATGGAACGTGGCCTGGAATGCCTGAAGCGTTTTGCCCAGCTGATCAACGGCATGCCGGCAGGCTCAGTGCGCATCGTTGGCACCAATGCCCTGCGAGAAGCGCGTAACCGCAACGTATTCATCCAGCGCGCCGAAGCTATCCTCGGCCACCCGGTGGAAGTCATCTCCGGGCGTGAAGAGGCGCGCCTGATCTACCTGGGCGTTTCGCACACGCTGGCCGACAACCCCGGCAAGCGCCTGGTCGCCGACATCGGCGGCGGCAGTACCGAGTTCATCATCGGCCAGCGCTTCGAGCCGCTGCTGCGCGAAAGCCTGCAGATGGGCTGCGTGAGTTTCACCCAGCGCTACTTCCGCGACGGCAAGATCACCCCGGCACGCTACGCCCAGGCCTACACCGCTGCACGCCTGGAGCTGATGAGCATCGAGAACGGCCTGCACCGCCTGACCTGGGACGAGGCCATCGGTTCATCCGGCACCATCCGCGCCATCGGCGCTGCGATCAAGGCTGCAGGCCTGGGCAATGGTGAGGTCAATGCCGAAGGCCTGGCTTGGGTCAAACGCAAGCTGTTCAAGCTGGGCGAAGCCGACAAGATCGACTTCGAAGGCGTCAAACCAGATCGGCGCACCATTTTCCCGGCGGGCCTGGCGATTCTCGAAGCGATCTTCGATGCCCTGGAACTGCAACGCATGGACCACTGCGACGGCGCACTGCGTGAAGGCGTGCTGTTCGATCTGTTGGGCCGCCATCACCATGAAGACGTGCGCGAACGCACCCTGAACTCGCTGATGGAGCGGTACCACGTCGACCACGGCCAGGCCGCGCGGGTCGAGCGCAAAGCCTTGCATGCGTTTGACCAAGTCGCCGCGCAGTGGGACCTGAATGAGGGTAATTGGCGGGATCTTCTCAGTTGGGCGGCCAAAATTCACGAAATCGGCCTGGATATTGCCCATTATCACTACCACAAGCACGGCGCCTATCTAGTCGAGCATTCCGACCTGGCAGGCTTTTCGCGGGAAGATCAACAAATGATGGCCCTGCTGGTGCGCGGCCACCGCCGCAACATCCCCAAAGACAAGTTCGTGGAACTCGGCGATGAGGGCGTCAAGTTGCTGCGCCTGTGCGTGCTGCTGCGCTTCGCCATCCTGTTCCACCACATCCGGGGAACTCAACAGATG
Organism: Pseudomonas sp. KCJK9000; assembly: GCF_046230725.1. Taxonomy (NCBI): domain Bacteria; kingdom Pseudomonadati; phylum Pseudomonadota; class Gammaproteobacteria; order Pseudomonadales; family Pseudomonadaceae; genus Pseudomonas; species Pseudomonas sp. KCJK9000. Next base: position 27,037 of record NZ_JBJJLN010000041.1, read on the forward strand.
CCGAAGGTACAGCTCAAAGCGGATGAAGACAGCCTTGAGGTGGTGTTCCCCGAAGGCTGGCTGGAACAGAACCAGCTGACCCAGGCCGACTTCGCCAACGAGGCGCAGTGGCTGACCCGGGTCGGCTTCGTCCTCAGCGTACGTTGAGGACCGGGTTGCTCAGGCGCTCCAGCAGGGTCGCCTGAACGCTGCGCGGGTTCTGGTTGCCGGTCGGGGTGCTACGCACATAGCGCCCGTCGGGCTGCAAGGTCCAAGCATGGGTGTTGTCGGTCAGGTAGCCTTCCAGCTCCTTCTTCACCCGCAACAGCAGTTTCTTGCCCTCGACCGGGAAGCAGGTCTCGACGCGCTTGTCGAGGTTGCGCTCCATCCAGTCGGCGCTGGACAGGTAGATTTGTTCCTCGCCGCCGTTGAGGAAGTAGAACACCCGCGTGTGCTCAAGGAAGCGGCCAATAATCGAGCGCACCTGTATGTTGTGGGAAACCCCCGCGATACCTGGGCGCAGGCAGCACATGCCGCGCACCACCAGGTCGATCTTCACGCCCGATTGGCTGGCCTTGTACAACGCTTTGATGACCTTGGCATCGGTCAACGAGTTGAACTTGGCGATGATGTGCGCAGGTTTGCCGTCCAGGGCGAACTGAGTCTCCCGGGCGATCATGTCGAGCATGCCTTTTTTCAGGGTGAACGGCGCATGCAGCAGTTTTTTCATGCGCAAGGTCTTGCCCATGCCGATCAGCTGGCTGAATAGCTTGCCGACGTCTTCGGTGAGGGCGTCGTCAGAGGTCAGCAGACTGTAGTCGGTGTACAGCCGCGCGTTCCCGGCATGGTAGTTACCGGTACCCAGATGCGCATAGCGCACGATCTCGCCCTGCTCGCGGCGCAGGATCAGCATCATCTTGGCGTGGGTCTTGAAGCCGACCACGCCGTAGATCACCACCGCACCGGCCGCTTGCAGACGGCTGGCCATCTGCAAGTTGGACTCTTCGTCAAAGCGTGCGCGCAGCTCGATCACCGCAGTGACCTCTTTACCGTTACGCGCTGCATCCACCAAGGCGTCGACGATTTCCGAGTTGGCCCCGGAGCGGTACAGCGTCTGGCGTACCGCAAGCACGTGCGGGTCCTTGGCAGCCTGGCGCAGCAGGTCGATCACGGGAGTGAACGACTCGAACGGGTGCATCAGCAGAATGTCCTGCTTGCCGATGACACTGAAGATGTTGTCGGCATTTTGCAGCAGCTTGGGAATTGCCGGGGTGAACGGCGTGTATTGCAGCTCTGGGTGGCTGTCCAGGCCTGTGATGCTGAACAGGCGGGTCAGGTTGACCGGGCCATTGACCTGGTAGAGCTCGCTCTCGCTCAAGCTGAACTGCTTCAACAGATAGTCCGACAGGTGTTTCGGACAGGTATCGGCCACCTCCAGGCGCACCGCATCACCGTAGCGGCGCGAGAACAGCTCACCGCGCAGGGCCCGGGCCAGGTCGTCGACCTCCTCCGAATCCAGCGCCAGGTCAGCGTTACGGGTCAGGCGGAACTGGTAGCAACCCTTGACCTTCATCCCCTGGAACAGATCATCGGCGTGGGCATGGATCATCGACGACAGGAAGACATAGTTGGCACCAGGGCCGCCGACCTCTTCAGGCACACGAATCACCCGTGGCAACAGGCGCGGGGCCGGGATGATCGCCAAGCCAGAGTCGCGGCCGAAAGCATCCACACCCTCGAGCTCGACGATGAAGTTCAGGCTCTTGTTCACCAGCAACGGGAACGGGTGGGTCGGGTCCAGGCCGATCGGGGTGATGATCGGTGCGATCTCGTCGCGGAAGTAGCGGCGCACCCAGGTCTTGAGCTTGGGCGTCCAATAACGGCGGCGGATGAAGCGGATCGCGTGTTTTTCCAGCTCCGGCAGCAGCACGTCATTGAGAATCGCGTACTGGCGCTCCACCTCGAAGTGCACCAACTCGCTGATGCGTGCCAGGGCCTGGTGCGGCTGCAAGCCGTCGGCGCCGGCCAGCTCACGGGCAAAGTTGATCTGCTTCTTCAGGCCGGCGACGCGGATCTCGAAGAACTCGTCGAGGTTGCTGGAGAAGATCAGCAGGAACTTGAGGCGTTCGAGCAGCGGATACGACTCGTCCAGCGCCTGCTCCAGCACGCGGATGTTGAATTGCAGCTGCGAAAGTTCGCGATGAATGTACAGGCTGCTGTCGTCCAGGCTCGGTACGGCGATGGCCGGGGCAGGCGCTGCGGCCGGGGCGGTGGCTTCGACCACAGGCTCGGCAACCTCGGGCAGGTCCGGCGGGGTCTGCATCATCTCTTCGGGGACTGCCTGGGCGTCCTTGATCGCGACAGGGGTTAGCACTTCATTATTCATCTGACGTTCCTGAGGACGTTAACGCCCTATGATCAATTGAGCGGCAAGATAAGCGTCCATTATGACGGCTGTGTGACAGCTTCGCGCAAGGCGCGACTTGAAGCTGTCGGTATTGTCTGTGTAGGAAATGTTCACGTCGAGACACATTTGGACACTTTCCCGAACGCGCGCGAAGGGGTAGGCTGCGCGTTCATTTCGCCAGCACCTCAGAAAATGCTCCAACAATTCCTGCAGGATTTCGGCTACTTTGCCCTTTTTCTAGGCACCTTCTTCGAAGGCGAGACCATTTTGGTACTTGCAGGGTTCCTCGCGTTCCGCGAATACATGGACATCAAGCTGGTGGTGTTGGTGGCGTTTTGCGGCAGCTACGCTGGCGATCAGCTGTGGTATTTCATGGGCCGGCGCCACGGGCGCAAGATCCTCGCGCGCAAGCCGCGCTGGCAAGCCATGGGTGACCGTGCGCTGGAGCATATCCGTCGCCATCCGGACATCTGGGTGCTGAGCTTTCGCTTCGTCTACGGCCTGCGCACGGTCATGCCGGTAGCCATCGGCCTGTCCGGTTACTCGCCGCGCCGTTACTTGCTGCTCAACGGTATAGGTGCCGCAGTCTGGGCGTTGGCGCTGGGCCTTGCCGCCTACCATTTTGGCGCCATCCTCGAAGGCATGCTGGGCAGCATCAAGAAGTACGAGCTATGGGTGCTCGGCGCCCTGCTGTTGCTGGGCATCCTGCTGTGGCTGCGCCGGCGCTTTCGGACCCTGCGCGCCGAGCGCCGCGCTGCGGCACAAGAGCAGGCCGACAACGCTGAGCAGCAAGTAGCCGCCCAGAAGCAGCCAGAACACGGGCAAGACCACCGCTAAGCCCAGGGTGGCGGCCAGGTATAGCGCCGGCACCAACGTGAGCAAGCGCACCAACTCCAGGCGCAGTGCCCACGGCCGATTTTCCAGTGCCGCGCCCAACACGAACAACCCAAAGGCCATCAGCGCCCAGCCCAACACCAGAGCGGCAACGGGTACGCGTTCGGCCACCTCCATCAAGTAGCTGCCCAAAGCGATGTAAGCCAAGAACTGCACCGCAACGTACACCTGCCAAGCCCGGCCCAGTGCTACTTCGAACTTGTGGAACAACGCCAGGTTCTGCTTAGCCTGTGGATAAGCGGCCGCGACATCGGCCGGACGCCAGCCAGTGGGCATGAACCAGATGCGTAGCTTGTCTTGCCAACGGCGTGTACGGCGGGCATCGCTGCACAGTTGGGCATAGAACTGCAGGTTCGCCCACAACGGGTTCCAGCTGGCCAAGGGCGTGGTCACACCGAAAACCACCGGTTCGTGCGGGTCTTCTTCCTTGAAGGTGCCAAACAGACGGTCCCAGATAATGAACACACCACCATAGTTGCGATCCAAGTAAGCAGGATTTTGCGCATGGTGAACGCGATGGTTGGACGGCGTGATCAATACCCACTCAAGCCAACCGAGCTTGGGAATGTGGCGGGTATGCACCCAGAACTGGTACAGCAGGTTCAGCGACGCCACGGTGACGAACACCACAGGCGGCACGCCCAGCAACGCCATGGGCAGATAGAAGATCCAAGAAAAAAGGAAGCCGCTACTGGTCTGGCGCAGCGCGGTGGTGAGGTTGTACTCCTCGCTTTGGTGATGGACCGAATGCGCCGCCCACAGCACGTTACGTTCATGGCCCAGGCGATGCAGCCAGTAGTAGCAAAGGTCATACAGGACGAAGGCCAGCAGCCACACCCAGCCGCTGTTCTGGGGCAGGCGCAGTACCGCCAGATGCTCCCAGGCCAGTGCATAGCTCAGCAACCCTACACCTTTGGTCAACAAGCCGGTGGTGGTGGACAGCGCACCGGTACTGAGGCTGTTGATCGAGTCGGCCAGGGTGAAGTTGCTTTGCTGGCGCACACGGTCGGCGAGCAGCTCCAGCGCAATCAACACGAAGAAGAACGGCACGGCCAGCAGAATCAGATCCATGGGCAACGCTCTCGGAGTTCATTCACAAAGAGTAGGACGCGCCCCCAGTAATCCCTATGGCCACATCTGCCAAACTAAGGGACATTTAGCACCTCGAAAATGGAGTAATGAGCATGACCAAGAAAGTAGCGGTGATTCTTTCCGGCTGTGGGGTTTACGACGGTGCCGAAATCCACGAAAGCGTGATCACCCTGCTGCGCTTAGACCAGCGCGGTGCGCAGGTGCAGTGCTTTGCGCCCAACGTTGCGCAGATGCACGTGATCGACCACCTGACCGGTCAGGAAATGCCCGAGTCACGCAATGTGCTGACTGAATCGGCGCGCATCGCCCGTGGTGAGGTCAAAGATATTCGCCAAGCCAGGGCCGAGGACTTCGACGCGCTGATTGTGCCGGGCGGCTTTGGGGCTGCGAAGAATCTGTCCGACTTTGCCGTACAAGGCGCGGAATGTACCGTGAATCCGGAGGTGCTGGCGCTGGCCGAAGCCTTTGCCGAAGCGTGCAAACCAGTCGGTTTGATCTGTATTTCGCCCGCATTGGCAGCGAAGATCTATGGCCCAGGTGTGGTCTGCACCATCGGCAATGACGAAGGCACCGCAGCGGCTGTGGAAAAAATGGGCGCCAAGCACGAACAGTGCGATGTACACGACATCGTCGAAGACACCCAGCGCAAGCTGGTTACCACCCCTGCCTACATGGTCGCCACGTCGATCAGCGAAGCAGCCAGTGGTATCTACAAGCTGGTTGACCGAGTGCTGGAACTGACCCACGAAGGGGAATGATCAGCCCCTGCTCAGGCGGGTAAGAATCCGGTCCAAGGCATTGGCGAACGCCTGCTTTTCGCGTTCGCCATAGGGCGCCTGCCCGCCCCCGACCTGGCCCTGCTCACGCAATTCGGTGAACAGGTTACGCACCGCCAGGCGCTCGCCCATGTTGCGTTCATCGAACTCGCGGCCACGCGGGTCCAGGGCGGCCACCCCCTTCTTGATCAGGCGGTCAGCCAGCGGCACGTCGCTGCAGATCACCAGTTCACCAGGCACGGCGTGCTCGACCAGATAATCGTCGGCGGCGTCCATGCCGCTAGGGACCACGATCAGGCGCACGATCGCGAAGGCCGGCTTGGCTACGGCCTGGCCGGCCACCATGACTACCTCCAGCTGGCGCTTGAGGGCGAATTTGACGATCAGGTCCTTGGCTGCCTTTGGGCAGGCGTCGGCGTCGATCCAGATGCGCATTGTTTTAGATACCTTCATGACTGCGCCAGCCCCTTCGCAGGTGAACCCGCCCAGCAGGACTGCGCATGCTTTTAGACCAGCGCCAACCTACCGAAGCGGCGTCAACCGCGAACATGCCAGCAGTCTCCACCTTCAAACCACAGCCCGGCGCTTTTCGGCCAGGCGACTGCGGCCATACAACACCACAATGGCCAGCAATGCCACTGCCTGAGCAGTGAGTGAATACACGTCAGGGTGAATACCCAGCCAATCGAACTCGAAGAACGCCATCGGCCGCGTGCCCAGCACGCCTGCCTCTTGCAGCGCTTTCACGCCATGCCCGGCGAAAACCACCGACAGGGCACACAGCAATCCTGCGTTGATGCTGAAGAACAACGACAATGGCAGCTTCGCCGAGCCGCGCAAAATAACCCAGGCAAGGCCTACCAGCAGCACCATCGCCGTGGCGCCGCCCGCCAGCACCGCTTGATGCCCCGCAGGGCCAGCCTGCAGCCACAGGGTTTCGTAGAACAGAATCACCTCGAACAGCTCACGGTACACCGAGAAGAACGCCAGCACGGCGAAGCCAAAGCGCCCCCCTCCACTGACCAGGCTGCTCTTGATGTAATCCTGCCAGGCAGCGGCATGCCGACGGTCGTGCATCCACACGCCCAGCCACAGCACCATCACGCTGGCGAACAAAGCGGTGCTACCTTCCAGCAGTTCGCGCTGAGCGCCACCAACGTCGATCACATAGGCAGCCACAGCCCAGGTGGCGAAGCCTGCAACCAAAGCCAAGGCCCAGCCGATGTTAACGCTGCGCATGGCCGAGTGCTGGCCGGTATTGCGCAGGAAGGCCAGAATTGCAGCCAGCACCAAAATGGCCTCAAGGCCTTCACGCAGCAGGATCAGCAGGCCGGAGACGAAGCTCAGGGACCAGCTCAGGCCATCGCTACCCAGCAGCTTGGCGGCTTGGTCGAGCTTGGCCTTGGCTGCAGCCAGACGCTGCTCGGCCTGGGCCACGGGCAACCCATCCTGCAGCGACTGGCGGTAGGCCATCAGGGCTCTTTCGGTACTTTTACGCGCGTCGGTGTCGATGTTGTCCAACGAGCTCTCGACCAGTTCGAAGCCTTCAAGGTAAGCCGCTACCGAGAGGTCGTAAGCCTGGTCATGGTCGCCCGCACGGTACGCCGCCAGGCTCTTGTCCAGGGTACTGGCGGTATATTCAAGCAACTGCGCCGGGCCGCGTTTGACCTGGGGCGGCTGAGCGCGCTGGGCGCGGAACGCTTCCAGGGCAGCAGCGCCCTCAGCGGCGGCGATTTCGGCAGGGGTCTGGCGGGCCAGGTCGGCGATGTTCCAGGTCTTAGCGCCCTCGGCCGCTTCTGGCTTGGCGCTGAAGCTGGCGATGTAGGCCGCCACGTCCCACCGCTGGCGTTCGTCGAGCTGGTCAGCGAACGATGGCATTTCGGTACCGTCGATCCCCAACGCCAACGTGTTGTAAAGGTCGAACAGGCTCAGTTGATCCATGCGTTCGGTGTTACGCAGATTCGCTGGCGGGGGCTCCAGGCCTACCCCAGCAGGGCCATCACCGGCGCCGCTGGTGCCATGGCAGATGGCGCAGTTCTGCGCATACAGCGCAGCGCCTCGGGCAGCGTCCGGGGTGATGACGGGAGCCTGGCTGACCTCGTAGGCCACCGCCAAGCGCGCGCCCAACAGGCGTGCTTGCTTGGCCACCGCCGGGCCGTCCTGGCGCTGATCGATGGCTTGGCGCAACGCTTGCACGCCTTGCTGCAAACCGGCGTGCTCAGGGTTGTTCGGCAGGCCTTCGATCAAGTCCGCCAGCACACTGCTGAATTCCTGCTGCTCACGGTATTCGCCGTCATCGACCACCTTGCCGTTGGCAACGGTTGGGGGGTAGTCAGCACCGATGTAATCCAGCAGATGCAGGGCCTTGGCGGCTTCGGCGGGGGCTTGGGCCTGCGCCTGGGCGCTGCATAACGCCAGCACCGGGCCAAGCAATACGGCCGGCAGCCAGGCGAGCAGACGGGAACGGGTTTTCATGGCCAGTCTCGGAGGGAATGCGAAAGAGAACATTGTTCACTTCCACTTTGCTTCTCTCAAGGGCCGAGATCGTATTTCATGAAAAATCTTGCGACAAATCAGATGAACTGAAAGGCGACAAAAGCGTGAACGGGTTGAAGCTGGTCTGTCCTCGCCATCACGCGAATAAAGCAAGGCTACTTAAATCACCCCCTTGACGGCGTTAGACTGCCCAAATTGCCTACAACGTTCCGATTGGAGAACGCTCATTGGAAGACCTCAACTCGCTCTACTACTTCACCCAAGTCGTCGAGCACGGTGGTTTTGCACCGGCCGGCCGGGCGCTGGACATGCCAAAGTCCAAGCTCAGCCGGCGCATCGCTGACCTTGAGGAGCGCCTGGGCGTGCGGCTGCTGCACCGCACCAGCCGCCATTGTTCATTGACCGAGATCGGCCAGGCCTACTACAACCGCTGCCTGGCCATGCGCGTGGAGGCCGAGGGCGCTGCCGAGATCATCGAACGCAACCGCAGCGAGCCGCGCGGGCTGGTGCGCATCAGTTGCCCAACCACCCTGCTCAATGCCTGGGTCGGGCCGATGCTGACCCGCTACATGCTCAAGTACCCGCAGGTGGAGCTGTTCATAGAGAGCACCAACCGGCGCGTAGACCTGCTGCACGAGGGATTCGACATTGCGCTGCGGGTGCGCTTTCCGCCGCTCGAAAACACCGACATGGTGATGAAAGTGCTAAGCAATAGCACCCAGTGCCTGGTCGGGCACCCGCGCTTGCTGGCTGAACTGCCCGAAGGCTTCGAGCCGCAGCAACTGGGCACGCTGCCTAGCGTTCACTGGGGCGGGGCGCAGCGGGAGTACCAGTGGGAATTGTTCCAGGGCGAGGCCAATAGCCGCAGCATTGTCATCGCGCACACCCCGCGCATGGTCACCGACGACCTGTTCGCCTTGCGTCACTTCGTGCTGGCCGGTGTGGGCATCGCCCACTTGCCAACGGTGGCCGTGCGCGAGGACCTGGCGGCGGGCCGCCTGGTGGAGCTGTTGCCAGGCTGGCACCCGCGCTGCGGCATCGTCCATGCGATCTTCCCATCGCGGCGGGGCTTGCTGCCTTCGGTGCGGGCACTGATCGATCACCTGGCCGAAGAATTCGCCCTCAGCGACATGGCTTGAAAAGGCTGGCAGAACGCAAAGGGGGCCGGTGAAGGCCCCCACTACTACTGGTTCAGAAGGCGAAACAGGAGCAACCCAACGCGCCCCAGAAGCCTTGGAAGTCGTTGATCGGTACGCTCGAATGCCGCGCCTTTTCATGGCTGTGGGCATGTACCCCACAAGGCCCGACACACTGGTGCGCCACCGCTGCCAGCGAAGGTGTGCCTACCCGCCAATGCCCTGGCACCTTGGTCACCGGGGACCATTCCGGCAGCACTGGCACCTGGGCCGGGCCGAGCTTGTCGAACTCGGCAGCGGCGTACACCACCTTGCCGTCGACGATGGTCAGCACCGACTCGATACCCTTGATCGCCTCTTCTTCGACACTGAAGAAGTCCAGCGACAATGCCGCGAGGTCCGCAAGCTGGCCAACCTTGATCTGGCCTTTCTTGCCCTGCTCGCTGGAGAACCAGGCACTGCCCTGGGTAAACAGCTGCAAAGCGGTGTCGCGGCTCAGGCCTTGCGGGTAAAGCTCCATGCCGCCGACTGTCTTGCCGCTGACCAGCCAGTACAACGAAGTCCAAGGGTTGTAGCTGGACACACGAGTCGCATCGGTACCTGCACCGACCGGCACGCCCATGTCGAGCATGCGCTGGATGGGTGGGGTCTGCTCGGCGGCCTTGGCACCGTAGCGGTCGACGAAGTACTCGCCCTGGAAGGCCATGCGGTCCTGAATGGCAATACCGCCGCCCAGTGCCCGCACGCGCTCGATGTTCTGCGGGGTGATGGTTTCGGCATGGTCGAAGAACCACGGCAGGCCATTGAACGGGATGTCGCGGTTGACCTTCTCGAACACGTCGAGCATGCGCGTGATCGATTCGTTATAGGTCGCGTGCAGGCGGAACGGCCAACGCTGCTCGACCAGGTGGCGCACCACCGGCTCAAGTTCTTCTTCCATGGTTTGCGGCAGGTCCGGGCGTGGTTCGAGGAAGTCCTCGAAGTCGGCGGCGGAGAACACCAGCATCTCGCCAGCGCCATTGTGACGCAGGAAGTCGGTGCCGCTGTGCAACTTGACGCTTGAGGTCCACTTCCTGAAGTCGTCCAATTCTTCCTTGGGCTTCTGAGTGAACAGGTTATAGGCAATGCGCACGGTCAGCTGGTCTTTGTCGGCCAGCTCCTGAATCACCGAGTAGTCGTCGGGGAAGTTCTGGTAGCCGCCGCCGGCGTCGATGGCGCTGGTAAGCCCCAGGCGGTTCAGTTCGCGCATGAACTGGCGGGTGGAGTTGACCTGGTACTCCAGTGGCAGCTTCGGCCCTTTGGCCAGGGTGGCGTAGAGGATCATCGCATTGGGGCGCGCGATCAGCATGCCAGTGGGGTTGCCGAACTTGTCACGCTGGATTTCACCACCCGGCGGGTTGGGGGTGCTTTTGTCGTAGCCAACCGCCTTGAGCGCGGCGCGGTTGAGCAGTGCACGGTCATAGAGGTGCAGCAGGAACACCGGGGTGTCGGGCGCTGCCTGGTTGATCTCTTCGAGGGTCGGCATGCGTTTTTCGGCGAACTGGAATTCGTTCCAGCCACCGACCACCCGCACCCACTGCGGAGTCGGCGTGCGCGCTGCCTGGTCCTTGAGCATGCGCAGGGCATCGGCCACCGACGGCACGCCTTCCCAGCGCAGCTCCAGGTTGTAGTTCAGTCCGCCACGTATCAGGTGCAGGTGCGAGTCGTTAAGCCCCGGTATCACCCTACGCTGCTTGAGGTCGATGATCTGTGTGCCACTACCCTTGTGGGCCATGGCCTCAGCGTCGCTACCCACGGCGATGAAGCGGCCGTCCTTGATGGCGACGGCGGTGGCAGTGGGCTTTTCGCGGTCAACGGTGTGCAGTTTGCCGTTGAACAGAATCAGGTCGGCGGTCATGGAGCCTCCTCGGGTAGATGTGCAGTGGGTTGTAGCAGGCTAGCCCAGCTCAGGTGCGCTGCTGGCCGAACCGGTAAATGGGCCGCAATGCGGCCCGGTGCCCTCAGCGGCTGAGGAATGCCAGCAAGTCTTGATTCAGTTGCTGGGCATGGGTAACCGCGAACCCGTGCGGCGCCCCTGCATACACTTTCAGCTGCGCCCCCGGGATCATCTGTGCGGCCTGCTTGCCGGTGGTTTCGAACGGTACGATCTGGTCGTCATCGCCGTGGATCACCAGGGTTGGCACATCGATCTTGGCCATATCTGGACGGAAGTCGGTTTCCGAGAACGCTGTCACGCAATCCAGCGTGCCCTTGATCGAGGCCATCAGGGCAATGTTCAAGGTCTGGGTCTGTACCCCTTGGGAAACCTGCTGGCCATGGTTGATGCCATAGAACGGCGTAGCGAAATCAGCGATGAATTGGGCACGGTCGGCCAGCAAACCCTCGCGAATGCCTGCAAATACCGACGGGTCGACGCCCTCGGGATTGTCATCGCGCTTACCGAACACAGGTGTCACCGCACCGAGCAGCACCAACCCGGCCACCCGCTCGCTACCGTGGCGGGCGATGTAGCGGCTGACATCCCCACCGCCCATGGAAAAGCCCACCAGGGTTACATCGCGCAGGTCGAGGTGTTCGATCAGCTCGGCGATATCGTCGGCGAAGGTGTCGTAGTCATAACCGGTCCAAGGCTGGCTGGAACGGCCGAAGCCACGACGGTCGAACGCGATGGTGCGGTAGCCTCGGCTAGCCAGGAACTCCATCTGCGAATCCCACATGTCAGCGTCCAGTGGCCAACCGTGGCTGAACAGCACCGGCTTGCCAGTGCCCCAGTCCTTGTAATAGAGGGAAGTGCCATCGCGGGTAACGAGAGTGGTCATGTCGATATCTCCTTGCAGGTTTGAGGGCTAAGGCGGCTTAGCCGCGCAGCCAGTTGGCACAGCGACGGGTGGCCCACGGCATGATGTAGAACACCACGGGCAGGATGACGAACAAGTTACCGATCAAATTTCCGAGAACCGGGCCACCCAGCAGCGGGAAGCGGGCGAACAACGGCGCCAGCAACTGCGGCACCACCAGGGTCATCGGGCAGATCACCAGGTAGGTCAGCAGCGCCTGCTTCCAGCGCGGCGGTTGGGCCGAGTTGACGCTCGGCGGGGTGAACCAGAACTCCGGGTCTTCATGAACCTGGGTGTGATCGCCCCCATCGAGCAACGGCAGTACCTCATCGACCAGCGCCTGACGCTCTTGCGAGTTGACCCAAGCCTGCAGCTGGCTTGCATCGGCAAAGCGCACTACGGTGGTGAAGTGTAGGCCGCCTGCATCGGGTCGGATGACATTGACGTCCAGATGCCCGGGCTGGCGGCGAGCGGCGCTGACGGTGCGCTTGAGCCACGCCTCGTATTCACTCAGTGATTCGGCGCGCGCCTTGTGCTGGATGACCAGGGTCACCACGTTGCGATTGTCTTGGAATGCGGTGTTCATCGGCGTTCCTCGGGATGACTTGCCCGCATCCACTGGGCTACGGCGCACGGGCGGTAGATCTGCTGAGTGGGTGGCCGCTGTCGGGCACCTTATGGCGGTGCCCGCTGGCGGTCGGCTTACTTGCCGGCGTTGAAGGCGTTGTAGCTGGTCATCAGGTTGCGGTAGTCCGGGATGTGGTTGGAGCACAGCGCTGCCAGCCCCTCGACATCGTTGCGCCAGTCGCGGTGCAGCTCGCAGGCCACGCCGAACCAAGTCATCAGTTGCGCACCGGCCTGGCTCATACGGTCGTGGGCGGCATCACGGGTCATGGCGTTGAAGGTGCCCGAGGCATCGGTGACCACAAACACATCGAACTCTTCCTCCAAGGCCGACAGCGCCGGGAAAGCCACGCACACTTCAGTCACCACGCCAGCGATGATCAGTTGCTTCTTGCCGGTGGCCTTCACTGCCTTGACGAAATCTTCGTTGTCCCAGGCGTTGATCTGGCCAGGGCGGGCGATGTAAGGCGCATCCGGGAACAGTGCCTTGAGCTCAGGCACCAGCGGGCCGTTAGGGCCTTGCTCGAAGCTGGTGGTGAGAATGGTCGGCAGGTTGAAGAACTTGGCGAGGTCTGCCAGGGCCAGCACGTTGTTCTTGAACGCATCTGGCTCGATGTCGCGGACCAGGGACAGCAGGCCAGCCTGGTGGTCGACCAGCAGTACGGCAGCGTCGTCTTTGTTCAGGCGGTTGTATTTGAAGTTGGTCATGGTGGTAGCTCCTAAGGATTTGCTTGTCGGTAAGTTGGGTGTTTCGCGTTGATGGGAGAAGATTAAAACCAACACCTTTTGGCCGATAGACCGTGTTTTTTGGCTTTAGCGTTCCATTTAGGGAACGATGGATTGGCGTTGGTTTTGCCTGCCTCGCGAGAACGTCGGCACACTTAGCAACAGCTCGCGACATCCAACCCCTCGAATGCTGTAGGACATTTCCGAAACTGCCCCTACCCCGAAAATAACGGCCTCCTGGCTGCTAGGTTCCAGGCTTCCATCTTCGAAACAGAGGTGAGCCATGAGCCAACGCATGAACATTTTCGGCCGGGGTCAAGGCCTGGACGGCGACCAAACCACCACCGGCGCCGTCTGCATTGCCGGTAAGGCCAGGGGCCGCGTCCACGGCAGTGACTGGCTGCTCACAGGCGACCAGACCACCGCCTGCCCGCGCTGCGGTGAAGCGGGTACCATCATCGAAGGCGAGCCACGCTGGAGGCAGGACAACATCCCCACAGCTTTGGATGGCGCCCTGGTGAAGTGCGGGTGTCCGCTGGGCGACAATCGTGTCATTGCCCCGCTGCACCAACGCCCCGCTCCCCGCCAAACGCCTGCGCCGACAGCCGCCTTTGAGGCGCCTGCACAAGCCCGCGCCAATACGTCCGTGAGGGAGACCTACTCGCCCCAGACATTCCAGCCATCGCCGGTATCGCAAGGCATGGAGCCTGGCTTCTATATCATCCCGCGTTGCATGACGTACCAGGAGGTCCTGCTTGAGCTCGGCGCGCCACAGGCCAACCTGCCGCGCTCGCTTCTGGAGCGCCTGAATCCGACCTATCAGCAGGGGTTCAAGGCGGGAGAGATCTTCGTGATCGGCGACGGCCTGAGTCGACCGGTCTGTACCCAGGAAGAGTTGCATGCGATGAGCGCGGCGAAACAGGCGCGGGAGGCGTTGGCGAGCCTGACGCCAGAAGAGGCGGAATTCATGGTGCGGCATCAGGCGGAAATTGCAGGGTGGCTCAGCGAAATTAGCCTCTCAGTCGGAGTGAGTGAAGCGATGATGGCAAAGTCGCTGGGCGACATAACCCTTATCTTGCGAAAGATTGAAGAGTTGCATCAGCAGCAATTTGCCAAGCACGGACACCTGCGGAGTCGTGAGTTTTTCGCCGAACGCATGAAGCTGCTCAAACAATTAGATACGGCCCTCAAAGCAACCGTGCTGAACAAGCGCCTTGACCTTGGCAACTATGAAAGGTTGCGTCGGGATTTGGGCATCTCATCAAAAAGCCTGGTTCATCACTGGAGCAAAGCAGGGACACCTGGCCAGATCCCCGGATACTCAACACACCTGGATAAACTGGCAAGCATTTCCAAGTATTTGAAGGCAGGGGGGCGTATAGGCATTGGAATTGGTGGTGTCGGCTCGGTAGTGAAAATTTCCGACGTGTGCCTAGCGGGCGACGCCAGGGCCTGCGAAAAGGTCAAAGTTACTGAGGCAGGGAATTTCTCCGGTGGCTTGGCCGGGGGCTGGGCTGGAGGCAAGGCGGGAGCTAAAGCTGCTGCAAAAGTTTGCTGGAGAATCGGACATCCTAAAGCCGTGTTCATATGCGGAATAGCCATAACCGGGGCGGGAGCTTACCTCGGAAGCACTAAAGGGATGAAGTACGGCGAGGAATTTTCGGACCTGATCTTCGAGACGCTTCACGATGACTGATCCACCC
>NZ_JBJJLN010000042.1:0-41544 GCF_046230725.1 Pseudomonas sp. KCJK9000
ACGCCTTGGTGCATGGCGCAATATCGCGTCGTACAAACAAGGCGGTCGCGCGCGTCTGCCACAGGCGTTACTGGCCCGAAACAAACGTAGGAGCGAGCGCAGCTCGCGATGCGCCGCGCGGGCGGCGCTCGATCTACGCCCCACCGAAGAGCCCAACCCGAGCCTCTAGGCTTAACTACGCAATGCGGCCCTTTGTGCTGCGTCACTCAAGCTTGAGTTCTTTCTTCACCAACCCCAGCAATTTCCCCAAATCCACTGGTTTCAACAAAAAGTCCACTACCCCCAGGTGCATCACGTCGACCGCCTCTTTTACATCGGTGTCGCCCGACACCACGATGATCGACAGCGCCGCGCGCTCCGACTCACGCACCTGGCGGATCAACTCCAGCCCATCACTGGGTTGCATGCGCAGGTCAGTGATCATCAGCGCGATACGCGGCTCGTAATGCAGCTTGAGCATCGCCTCCTGGGCGCCGTCAGCCGTCATGCACTCGATGCCCCGGCTTTTGAGGTACAACTTCAGCGCCTCGCTGTTGACCGCGTTGTCATCGACGATAAGCACCACCGGACTGGCCGCTACCGGCGCACTCACCACGGCCAATGCCTCTCGTTCGGCGTCGCTCAGGATGTCGTCATGCTCAACCATGGTCGTCTCGTCAAAAAAATCCCGCTCAATCGTTAGGACCGCAAAAACCGCGTAACTAGGCTCGCCTTTCGTCGGCGTTTTGACACACTCTGCTCACTAGACTTACGTCCAATGGGCACCGCAACGCTGCGAGCCGACCATGGGGGCCAAGAACAACAAGGTCGGCACCTATATATAGATATATATAGTCCGGCGCAGCGATACGGTCAGCGTCATGAGTAAAAAGGATGCCTACAGCCAGGCGGGTAGAACGGCAGTACTGCAGAATATCCAAGGCACCTTGCAGTTCCTGCAGCGTTTCCCACCCTTCAATCAGATGGAGCAGAGCCACCTGGCGTTTCTGGTGGAACAATGCCAGCTGCGCTTCTATGCCAGCGGCGAAAGCATCATCAAACCGGCCGACGGCCCCGTCGAGCATTTCTATATCGTCAAACAAGGGCGTGTGGTTGGCGAGCGCCAGCACCTGGTCAAGCCCGGAGTGGAAACCACCTTCGAAATCACCAGCGGCGAATGTTTCCCCCTGGCGGCGCTACTGGGCGAGCGAGCGACGCGCACCGAACACCTGGCAGGTGAAGACACCTTTTGCCTGCAACTGAACAAGGCTGCGTTCATTCGCGTGTTCTCAATGTCGGAGGTGTTTCGCGATTTTGCCCTGCGCGGCGTCAGCAGCCTGCTCGATCAGGTCAACCAGCAAGTGCGCCAGCGCGCCGTGCAAACGCTCGGCACCCAGTACTCGCTCAATACCCCCCTGGGCGAACTGGCCATGCGTCACCCAGTGGTGTGCACCCCTGGTACGCCGCTGCGCGAGGCCGTGCGGCTGATGCATGAACAGCAGGTGGGCAGCATCGTGGTGATCGACCAAGCGCGTTATCCCGTGGGCATTTTCACCCTGCGTGACCTGCGCCAGGTGGTAGCCGCCGCCGATGCCGAGCTGGGCGTACCGATCGAGCGGCACATGACGGCCAAGCCGTTTTTCCTGAGCCCCAAGGCCAGCGCCTTCGATGGCGCCATGGCAATGACCGAACGGCACATCGCGCACGTCTGCCTGGTCGAGAACGGCCGCCTGTGCGGGGTGGTGTCGGAGCGCGACTTGTTCTCCCTGCAGCGGGTCGACCTGGTGCATCTGGCGCGTACCATCCGCCATGCGCCGCGCCTTGATGCGCTGATACAGCTGCGCGGCGATATAGGCCAACTGGTCGAGCGCATGCTCGCCCACGGCGCCTCATCCACCCAGATCACCCAGATCATCACCCTGCTCAACGACCACACGGTGTGCCGGGTGATCGAGCTGGCCATTGCCGAGCGCGGCGACCCCGGTGTGCCGTTCAGCTGGCTGTGCTTTGGCAGCGAAGGGCGCCGCGAGCAGACCCTGCACACTGACCAGGACAACGGCATTCTCTTCGAAGCTACTGACGACAACGAAGCCGACACCCTTCGCGCACGCCTGTTGCCTTTGGCGCAGTACATCAATCAGTGCCTGGCCCAGTGCGGCTTCACCCTGTGCAAGGGCAACGTCATGGCCGGCAACCCAGAGCTATGCCTGTCGCGCATGCAGTGGGCACGGCGCTTCGCTGGCTTCGTGCGCGAGGCCAGCCCGCAAAACCTGCTGGAATCGAGCATCTACTTCGACCTGCGCGTGGTCTGGGGCGATGAGCAAGGCGCTGAACAACTGCGCCGGCAACTACTGGATCAGGTGGCAGAGAACCGTATATTCCAGCGCATGCTGGCCGATAACGCGCTGCGCCAGCGCCCCCCGGTGGGCCGCCTTCGCGAGTTCGTACTGACCCGTCAGGGCAACGACAAAGCCGCCACCCTGGACCTCAAGGTTCAAGGCCTGACACCCTTCGTCGATGGCGCTCGCCTGCTAGCCCTGGCCAATGGCATTGGCACCTGCAATACAGTGGAGCGTCTTCGCCAGTTGGTTGCCAGCGGTGTGATCGACGCCCTCGACGGCGCCGCTTACGAAGAGGCCTA
The DNA here is from genome assembly GCF_046230725.1 of Pseudomonas sp. KCJK9000. Classification (NCBI taxonomy): domain Bacteria; kingdom Pseudomonadati; phylum Pseudomonadota; class Gammaproteobacteria; order Pseudomonadales; family Pseudomonadaceae; genus Pseudomonas; species Pseudomonas sp. KCJK9000. The sequence continues at coordinate 2,621 of NZ_JBJJLN010000042.1, forward strand.
CCATTTCATTCAACAAACTCGCATGCAGCAACACCAACGCCAGAGCCGCGGAAACCTGCCCTACTCCAACCGCCTCGATCCAGACAGCCTCAACCACCTGGACCGGCGCATCCTGCGCGAATCCCTGCGCCAGGCCCAACGCCTGCAGAGCAGCCTGGCCTTGCGGTATCAGTTATGAGCCTGTTCACCTGGTTGCGCCCCGCCGCGCCCATGCTCGATGAGGCCCTGCGCCAGCGCCTGGCACGGCTGCCCAAAGCCAAGCCACTGGGGGTCTGCACGCTGCGCGAGCAACGTTGGGTGGTGCTCGACCTTGAGACCAGCGGCCTGAACACCAATCGTGACCAGGTGCTGTCGATCGGCGCCGTGGCCATCGACGACGGGGCCATCGATTTTGCCCAGCAGTTCGAGCGCACCCTGCACCGCCCTGAGCAGAAAACCAACGCCAGTGTGCTGATCCACGGCTTGGGGCCAAGTGCCCTGGCCGCTGGCTGCGACCCTGCCGAAGCCTTGCTCGATCTGCTGGAGTTCATCGGCGACAGCCCAGTGCTGGCATTCCATGCGCCGTTCGATCAGCGCATGCTGGCGCGTGCGCTACGGGAAAGCCTGGGCTATCGCTTGCAATTGCCGTTTCTCGACGTAGCGGAACTGGCACCGATGCTCAACCCCGATACCGTTATGCGCGAGGCAGGGCTGGACGACTGGGTGTCGCGCTTTGGCCTGCAGGTGGACGAGCGCCACCATGCCAGCGCCGACGCGCAGGTCACAGCGGAGCTTGCGCTGATCCTTTTCAGCCAGGCCCGTCGCCAGCAGCTCGACAGCCCCGTGCAGCTGGAACAGCGGCTTGCTGGCTGGAGGCGGCGTAAAGCCAACATCCATGGCATGTGAAGGTGCATAGTTCTGTGTCGGCCTGTGCGCGGTCAAACCCTGCCCACAAGCAGGCATCAACCTCCAGTCCTGCGCTGTCTACTTGGGAGTGGGTTCACCCGCCCATGGCCCAGCACAGACGAACCTGTAAACCAATGATGGCAATCCGATAAGCGTCCATTGCACCCCACCCATCGCCTCTGCAACAATCGCGAATAATTATCGTTAGTTAATGCATTCGTTCCGGGGGACGCTGCATGCCACCTGCCCACAGCCCACACACCGAGCTGATTGGATCGCTGTATCGCGATCACCGCGGCTGGCTGCATGCATGGCTGCAGCGCAACCTGGCTTGCCGTCAACGGGCCGAAGACCTAAGCCAGGACACGTTCGTGCGCCTGCTCGGTCGCGAACAACTGCAAACCCCGCGCGAGCCGAGAGCGTTTCTCGCCGCTGTGGCCAAAGGCCTGATGTTCGACCATTTCCGCCGCGCAGCGCTGGAGCAGGCTTACCTGTCGGAGCTTGCGCAGTTACCCGAGGCCGAACAGCCGTCCCCGGAACTGCAGCATCTGATTCTCGAAGACCTCAAAGCCATCGACCGTCTGCTTGGCAAGCTGTCGAGCAAAGCTCGCGCGGCATTCCTGCACAATCGCCTGGATGGCATGGCCCATGCCGAAATTGCCGAGCGCCTGGGTGTGTCGGTATCGCGCGTGCGCCAGTACATCGCCCAAGGTATGCGCCAGTGCTACGTGGCCCTGTATGGGGAGCCCACGTGAACAACGCACCGGTTTCATCCCAAGTACTGGAAGCCGCCATCGCCTGGAAAATGCGCCTGGACAACGCCAGCGGCACACAAGACCTGCCCTGCGCGTTCATCCGCTGGCATGCCGCAAGCGAGGAGCACGCCCGCGCCTGGCGGCAACTGGGCGCCATGGACCAGCGCGTCAGCGCAGCCGCAGGCCCGGCACGCCAGGCGCTGATACAGTCACGTGCCGGGCTGCGTCGGCGCATCGGCAAGGTCGGCAGTGGGCTGGCCGGGATGGTTCTGCTCGGCGCGTTACTGGCATGGGTCGGCATCCCGTCATTGGCGCCCAGTTACTGGCTGGCCGACCAGCGTACCGCCACAGGCGAGGTACGTACCTTGCGCCTGGCGGACGGTACGCTGCTGAGCCTGAACAGTCACAGCGCGGTCGATATCGACTACCACGGCGAGCAACGCCTGATCGTGTTGCATCAAGGCGAAATTTCGGTCGAAACCGGCCATGGCGACCCGCGCCCGCTGTTGGTGCGTACTGAGCATGGTCGCCTGCGGCCACTGGGCACACGCTTCCTGGTGCGCCGTGAAGGCGCTGGCACGCGCCTGGAGGTACTGCAGGCATCGGTGGCCGCCATGGCGCGCAATAGCGGCGATGAACAGGTGCTCAACGCTGGCCAGCAAGTACTGATGGGCAAGGATGGCTTGGGCCGCGTAAGCCCAGTGCCCGCGGGGGCCGATGCCTGGACCCGTGGCATGCTGGTGGTGGATAACGTACGGCTGGCCGAGCTGGTCGAACAGCTTGGCCGCTATCGCAGCGGCCACCTGGGGGTGGCCGATGAAGTGGCAGACCTGCGCGTAACCGGCAGTTTCCCGCTGGCCGATACCGACCTGGCGCTGGCCTCCCTGCTGCCGGCGCTGCCGGTGAGGATCGAGCGGCACACGCCTTGGTGGGTGAAGATCGTGCCCAAGTGAACCGGTAAGGGTTAGTTCGCGTCAACCCGCCGCCCCGCAGAGCATTGCAGTATGGGGTGAATGCCCTGCCTGCCAGTGTCAACCTCATCGCGGGTGAACCCGCTCCGAGCAAAGGCTCTTCAGATCAACTTCAACCTGAGCAAGCAGGAATAGCCGCAAAAGGGCCGCGCAGAAAACGTAGATTCAAATAATTCTCACTATTTTTCCGATTGCCCCTATCACTTCTGGAGTTTCGCTCGGCAAGGATGCAGTTAGCTCTTATCCGTCGAGGAACCGCTGCATGTCTCGTGCCGTTGATCGCATCCTGCGTCCCAGCCTGATAGCCCTGGCCATCGCCCTGGCTGCACCATTGTCCAGTACCGTCCTGTTCGCCGCCGAGCAGTCCGGCCCCCGCGCCTACAACCTGCCCGCCGCACCGTTGGCCAGCACCTTGAACCAGATCGCCAGCCAGTCGGGCATCGCCCTGGCCATCGACCCAGCATTGGTCAGCGGCCGAACATCGGCCCCGGTCAAGGGCCAGTACGATGCCCTTGGCGCCTTGCAGGCAGCCCTGCTTGGCACCGGTTTGCAGCTGCAGCAAAGCAGCGTGGGCAGCTACAGCCTGATCGCTGCACCAGACGGCACACTGGCTCTACCGGAAACCACGGTGAACGCCGCCAGCACATTCGAAAGCGCTTGGGGCCCGGTCGAGGGTTACCTGGCCAAACGCACCGCAGCCGGCACCAAGACCGATACTGCATTGGTGGAAGTACCACGCTCGATCTCGGTGGCCACCCGCCAACAGATGAACGACCGCGGCGTGCACAGCCTGGATGATGCCGTGCGCTACATGCCTGGGATCGTCTCGGCCAGTTTCGGCAGTGATACCCGCTATGACTGGATGCGCGTGCGTGGCTTCGAGCCAACCCAGTTCCTCGACGGCCTGCCGCTGCCACGTGGTGTGTATGCCAACCCGAAGGCTGAAACCTGGAACCTCGACCGGCTGGCCCTGCTGCGTGGCCCGGCTTCCTCGCTGTATGGCCAAACCCCGCCCGGCGGCCTGCTGGACATGGTCAGCCGCCGCCCGCAAGCCCAAAGCGCCCACGAAATCGAAGTGCAGTATGGCAGCGACAACCACCGCCAGATCAACTTCGCCAGCACCGGCAAGGTCGATGAGGAAGGACGCTTGCTGTATGGCGTAAGCGGCGTGGTGCGCGATGGCGGCACGCAGATCGACCATGTCGACGACAAACGCTACAACATCGCCCCGAGCCTGACCTGGAATATCGACGAAGACACTTCACTGACACTGCTGAGCCAGTTCACCCGTGACGATACCGGCGTTACCAGCCAGTTCCATCCTATCCAGGGCACCAAGCTCGACTCCGCGTTCGGCAAGGTTTCACACCACAAGAACCTGGGCGATCCGAACTACGAGTTCTACGACCGTACCTACTACGCGCTGGGCTATGCATTCGAACATCGCATCAACGATGTTTGGCAGTTCCGCCAGAATCTGCGCTACACCAAATCAGACTTGGCGTTCCAGGCTGTGACCGTCAATAGCTACATCCCAGGGCTTCCAGGCTACGAGTTGGACGCTGACGGCAACATTGGTCGCGGTACCACCAATGTCGATGAAGACATCAGCCAATTTGCGGTCGATAACAACTTCCAAGCAGACTTCAGCACCGGCGCGATAAGCCACACTCTGTTGATCGGCCTGGATCACCAACGCATCAATACCAATTACCTGGCAATCTTCGGCACGGCACCGAGTGTCAACGTCAATAAACCCGAATATGGTTTGCCGATCACGCGCCCGGATCGTTCGACCGCCTTCTACGATTACGACCAAAAGACCCGTCAGACTGGTCTTTATGCTCAGGATCAAATGGCATTGGGCAACTGGCGCCTGACCTTGGGCGGTCGCGAAGATTGGGTGCACACCGGCACCAAGTTCTTCAATCAGGGTGATGCCACCAGTACCGAAAGAGACAAGAAGTTCAGCGCCAACGCGGCCATCAGCTACGTGTTCGACTCGGGCTTGGTGCCCTATCTGTCCTATGCAGAGTCGTTCCAGCCAGCCAGCAACGCCGCCGTATCTGCCACCGACTCGTTCAAACCGACCGAAGGCAAGCAGTGGGAGCTGGGTATCAAGTACCAGCCACCGGGCTCCAATACCCTATTGTCGGCAGCCGTGTATGACCTGACGCAGAAAAACGTCTCGGTCACCAACAATGTTGGCAACGTGACCATCACCAGCCAGACCGGCGAGGTCAAGGTTCATGGCCTGGAACTGGAAGCAGTATCCGACGTCAGCGAAAACCTCAAACTGACCGCCGCCTACACCCTGGCCAAATCAGAAGTGCAGGATGGTCTGTACAAAGGCAACCGCCTGCAACTGATGCCCAACCAGCAAGCCTCGTTGTGGGCCGACTACACCTGGCACAGCGGCGTACTGGACGGCTTCGGCATTGGCGGTGGTGCACGCTACACCGGTAATACCTATGGAGACCAGGCCAATACCTACCTGGGCAAGGCCAATGCCTACACGGTGTTCGATGCCTCGGTACATTACGACCTGGGGCGTCTGAGCAACAGCTTCAAAGGCGCGTCGGTGGCGGTCAATGCGACCAACCTGTTCAACAAGGACTACCTCTCGACCTGTGACTCTTACTATTGCTACTACGGCGATGAGCGCAGCGTCGTCGCCAGCGCTTCCTACAAGTTCTGAGTGAAGGGGGCCGCTCGCCGGCCCCGGTTCCAACAGACATGATTCGGTACCGTGATGAAAAGCCCCACCATCCGCCGCTGGTCGATGATCCATACCTGGAGCAGCCTGGTCTGTACCCTGTTCCTGCTGTTGCTGGCGCTGACCGGCCTACCCCTGATCTTCCACCACGAACTCGAACACCTGCTCGGTGACGCTGCCCAACTCCGCCAGATGCCGGCAGGCACTGCGCACCTGGACCTGCAACAGCTGGTCATCGAAGCCCAGAAATACCGGCCAGGCGAAGTCGTTCAGTACCTAGGCTTCGACGAAGACGAGCCAAACGGCGTGCTCACGATCACCGCCGCCACGGCCGGCACCGAACCCAATTCGTCGCATACCTTCATGCTCGACGCCCGCACCGGCGAACCGGTGGCGATGCCCGCCGCAAACGGCGGCTTCATGATGCTCATGCTGCGCCTGCACGTAGACATGTTCGCAGGGCTGCCAGGCAAACTGCTGCTGGCCTTCATGGGAGTGCTGTTCATCGTCGCGATCGTGTCGGGCACGGTGCTCTATGCGCCGTTCATGCGCCGCTTGGATTTCGCCACCGTGCGTCACGACAAGTCCCGCCGCCTGCGCTGGCTTGACCTGCACAACCTGATCGGCGTAGTCACCCTGGCCTGGGCATTGACCGTGGGCGTGACCGGCGTGATCAGTGCGCTGTCCGACCTGGTCATCGCCGCCTGGCGCAATGACAGCCTGGCTGCGATGGTTGCGCCCTACCAGGATGCCCCAACACTGACCGAGCGCGCCCCGGCCACAGCGCTGCTGAGCATCGCCGAGCGAGCGGCACCAGGTATGCGTGCGGATTTCATCGCCTTCCCCGGCACCCGTTTTTCCAGCGAGCATCATTACGCCGTATTCATGAAAGGCGCCACGCACCTGACCTCGCACCTGCTGACGCCGGTGCTGATCGATGCCCGCACGCTGCAAGTCACCGCCGTCGGTGAGCGCCCTTGGTACATGGATGCCATGGGCCTGTCGCAGCCTTTGCACTTCGGTGACTATGGCGGGCGGCCCATGCAGATACTCTGGGCCGTGCTCGATGGGTTGACCATCATCGTGCTCGGCAGTGGCCTGTACCTATGGTTGGGCAAGCATCGTCGCACCAGGGAGGCCAAGGCATGAGCCACCGATCGCGCTCCACCGCCAGGATCTTTCTCTGGCCCGCCGCCATCGCCTTGTTGTGTGCGCTGGGCCTGTTCGCCGCACTGTTGGGTGACGGCGCCTGGGACATGCTCGCCTGGCTGGGCCTTGGCCTGCCGGCAGCCTTGAGCCTGCGCGCCATGATTCGCTGAGGTAGCGGATTACCCCATGGCCTGCGCAGGCCCAGGGCAGCATGCCCGCTTCCAGACACCCGGAGCGGACCATGCTACCCCTGCAACGTATCGAATTTCTTCACAGCCAGGTGCTGGCGCTACTGGCGACGATGCCCGTGGCCAGCGTGCCACTGCCTTCGCGCCAGCAGCTGCATGGCGAACTGGCCGCCTTCTGGGCGGCCACCGACGGCCAGGGCCGTTCACGCAGCACGCGCCTGGCCGACATACGCCGGGCGATGATGCACGCCGAAGCGGACCTGCGCGTGGCCGATCAGACCTTGAGCGTAGAACTGGCCACCACCCTTAGTGTGTTCCTTGACCTGCCTTACGCGTGGCAGCGCCACCACCAACCCCTGGCGGGGCGTGCCCAAGCTTATAGGCCGATACTCGCCCGCTCCCGCCCAGCATGGCGGGCCGCGTTACCCGGCCTATTCGTGATCGCCACCGGTCAGCCCGAAGGGCAAGACCTTCAAGCCCAGCAGGTAACCGGCCCGGTGTTGCTCTGGGGCCTGGCCCAAGGCCTGGAGAGCTATCCATCGCTGCAGGCCCTGCACCAGGAGTTGTGCGAGCGCCTGGATGACCCGCTTCAGGGCGGCCCATTGCTGCACCTGCTGGTCGAGCCAAGCCAGATCGAAAACGCCCGCCAAGCCGATCGCTTGCGCTACGAGTGGTACGCCGACGACCCGCTGCAGGCACAGGTCGAACAATTGCTCGCCAGCCAGCGTCTGCGCCTGAACCAGGCCTGGCCGGCGCTGCAGGATGCCAGCCCGGAACAAGCTGCGCAGACGCTGAGCGAGGCTTTGGCACTGCAAACGCAGGCCGGGAGCAAGGCTCTGCTCGATACCCGCTACGCGGCGCTGCTGGAAAAGAACCTGCCCAACTGGCTCAGCTCAGCAACCCCTCAGGCGCTCGCGCACATCATGCAAGGTATGCAGGAATTGGTGGCCATCGGTGAGCAAGTCGCCGCGCCCGGCATCCTGACCCTCAGGCAGTTTCAGCACCACGATACCTTGCGGCACTGGGCCAGCCAGCGGGTGCAGGAGCGTCTGCGCAACGACCTGGGCCTGCTCGCGCAGCCTTCGAGCATTTACGTGCATGTTACGCATACCCGCCAGACCGGGCCTTGGCTGAACCCGTTACAGCCCTCCGCCCATGTGACCTGGCGAGGTTTCGAACGAGTGGGAGGGGAGTTGATCGAGGCCTACCGCACAAGTTACACCCTGGATGAACTGGCGGTACGCAACGTGGCATGGTTCGACTTCGACTATTGGCTCACTGCACGGGTGACCACGACCGGGAGCACGCCTCTGCCGGCCGAACTCAATCCGGGCTATATCAAAGCGTTGGTTCGGCAGCTGAACGTTGGGGACGGTTACGCCAGCTATCTACGCACGCAGTTGCTCGATACCCCGCTGGGGCGCTGGCGCCTGCTGGCTCACAGCAAGGTCAACCGCGCACGCATGCGCGCCGAGGTAGCCAAAGCACGCTACGCCGGGCACTTGAGCAGCGACTGGTCGGAACGCCATTACCGCTGGGTGCAACAGGTGCTGGCACAGCCGCACAACGCGCTGCGGCCCAAGGTGGATGGGCACAAGGTAGTGGCCCGGCAGGTGCTGATCGAAGGCCATACCGCCCAGGGCTTGTTGCTGCTTGCCAGCGAATCGGCCAACGACTCAAGCTTCGTGCTTTATACGCCGAGCGCACCCGACCGCCGCGCCTGGCGGTCATTCGCCAGCCCACGCGCCCTGCTGCGGATGCTGCGAAGCAAGCCGCGGCTGCGTGACTACATGGCCCAGCGCCTGCCGCTACTGCCCGCCACACAGGTCCAAACCCTGCTGGTCAAGGGGCAACTGAGCAAAGCGTTGAGCACTCCGGCCATCGAAGACGACCTGTTCCATGCCTGCTACATGGCTGAGGTGCGTGCTGCACTGGCCACTGCCGATGCCCACAGCCACAGCACCGGCGAAGTTGATATCGAGCAAGCGCTGAAATTGGGCTGGACCATGCTCGACCTGATCAGCATGTTCCTGCCATCCAGGGTCATGATTCCGCTGGCACTGGGGCGCATGGCGCTGGAAATCTGGAATGGCGTACAGGCCTACCACGAGGATGACTTGAACGCCGTACTCAGCCAAGCCTACAACGCCCTTAGCCACCTCAACGATGCCGGTACCAGCCTGGCCAGCACCGGGTTGATGCGTCGGGTATTGCGCGGCATGCCCAAGCAGCCGCCGTTGCCACTACCGCTGCGTTTCAGCGTAACCCCTGCAACGAGCAATCTGCGCTATCACATCGAGGGTGTATACGGCGAACAGGTGTACGAGAAAGAGTCGGCCATCGAAGGGTTGTCCGAATATTTCATACAGGATGCCCAAGGGCGTTATTACAGGGTTACTTTCGACGGCCGGCGCTGGGGCGCGATCGACCCTGCCAGGCCGGACGCCTACCTGACACAGCCCGTCAAGCGCCTGGCTAATGGTGAGTGGGTGATCGACTCACCGCTGCTGTGGTACGACGGCCTGCCGGATCTGACGCGGCTGCTGGGCGATTGCCGCCTGCAGCAGCCCTTGAACGGCGTCGCTACCGGGGAGGCCAACGGCTTGTTCAGCACCCAAGAGCAGCTGTATCTGCAGACCACCGCCGGTCAGCTGCCGCTACGCCGCCACCTGCTGCCCAACCTGTATCACCTGCCGATACCGGGCGCCGAGAACGCCGGGGTCACCCCTTGGGCCGTGCTGCGCTGGCAGGACAGCCAATGGCGCATTCGGGTGCGCCAAGCCGGGCGCAGCAGTGACTGGCTTGCCCTGCCCGAGGCTTACTCGGCCAGTTTAGGCAGCAGCCGCTCAAGCCGCTGATGCAAGCCACTGCCACTGGGCCAGTTGCGCAATAGCCTTGCTCGGTCACGGGCAAAGGCCGAGGCGAAGCTGAGCTGGGTGGCGTGTTGGCACATGGCGTCCAGGTCGATCAACGACCATTGGCCCTTGTCCCAGAACAGGTTGTGCCCCTTGAAATCACCATGGCTGATGCGTTCACGAATCAGCTGGTGCATCAGCCGAACCAGAGCATCGACCTGATCATCGGGCGCATCGCCGTTATCCACATAGGGCGCAAAGCATGCCGTCAGGTCGGGCCCATCGACGTACTCGGTAACCAGATAGGCACGGCTGCGCAGGCCCAGCACACGTTGCTCCAGTACCGCCAACGGGCGGGGCGTGGCGATGTCGAGAAATGCCAGGCGATTGCCTTCGATCCACGAGTGCCAGGCCCGGCTCGGGCGCCAGAAACGCTTGAACCAATGGGCGGTGTTCTTGATGTTGTAGCGCTTGAGCACCAGCTTGCGGCCGTTGATCTCGATACGGGCGACGCTGGCTGCACCACCGGTTTTGTACAAATGGCCCTGGTCGATGAGCTCATCGGCCTGCGCCAATACCGGCAGCATGGCATCCACTTCTTCGCGGCGGATCGCCTGCAGGCCCGAAAGGCTGCGTTGCACACTGAACAGGCTGCACTCGCGACCGGCTTTTTCCAGGTAGTCCTTCTGCCGCCAGTTGCGCACCTTGTCCACCTGCTTCTGCAACGCTTCCAGCGGCAGGGCATGCTCGGCGTTGGCTAGCAGGTAATGCACCAGCAGCTCCTCGAGGAACGGCTCCAGGCGCTTGGGTAACTGCGCGAAAAACACCCCGAGGTTTTCCAGAACGCGAGGGCGTGAAAGCTGTTGGCCTGGCGTTTCGGCCTTGATCCCGGCGCCGTCGATCAAATAAAGCTTGCCGCCGTGGCGCAGCAGGTTATCCAGGTGCAGGTCTTCCTGCCACAGGCCTTTGGCATGCATCTGTGCCACAGCGCCAAGGGCTTCGCCCAGCACCGCCTGCTGCTCGTCAGCCAGCACTGGCAAGTGCTGCACCGCGGCCCAGGCATCGGCCAGGCTTTCAGCGCCGTCCAGGAATTCGAACAGCAACCAGCCACCCTCACCCTCGGTAAGGCCATCGGCCAGCAGACGCGGCGTGGTCAAGCCCTGTTTGGCCAACAGTTTCACGCCATCGAGTTCGCGCTGAAAATGCCGCGCAGCGTTGCCACCAACCAGCAGCTTGGCCAGCACCGGAATGCCGCGCCACACGCCTGCGCCCACGTAACGCTGCCCAGGCAGCACGCGCAGCAGGCTCAGTAACTGCAGGTCAGCCGTCCCGGCGGCATCGGCCAGGGTAATGTTCAGGGGCAGCGACGGGCTGCGCCCAGCCGCTTTGAGTTCAGACAAACGCATCAGCGAGCCTCTTTTTCACGACGGCGTAGCGTCAGGCGTTGCAGCCAGGTGCCAACCAAAGGGCTTTCGGCAGGTTGTTGCAGGTAGGCGGCGAGCAACTGGCGCACCTCGGCTGCCCCCCAGACCGTAGCCCGGCGCAGCAGTGGTTCCAGATCACGCAGGCGATCACGCATGCCGAACAGCAAGGGCCGGGTCTTTTCCAGGTCGATCAACTGCGCTTCCCAACCCTCGCGGCGCTGGCGCAGGAAGATGTGCTTGGGATAGAAGCAACCATGAACCTGGCCGGCACCATGCAGGGTGCGCGCAAGTTGGCCACAGGCCTTGAGAATGCCGGCCTGAGCCACTTCATCGAGCTGCGACCACTGGCCCAGCAGGCTTTCGAGGTCACGCCACTCGTCCAGCGCACGGGTCATCAAGATCGCCCGGTGCTCGCCATTGTGCTTACGCTCGCCGTAGTACACCGCCTGCAAGGCAGGAATGTGCAGCTTTTGGTAGCGGCTGATGTTGCGAAATTCGCGGGCGAAGGTCGGTTCGCCGAACGGTCGATGCAAAGTACGGGTCAGGTAATTGCTCTGGCGCTTGAGGTAATAGCCTTTGCCTTCGAGCTCCAGGCGATAGACGCTGCTCCAGCCTCCGCGGCCGGTATTGGGTTCGTCCACGGCTTCCAGCTGCAAAGCCCACAACGCCTCGAAGTCATTCAAGCCATGGCGTTTGAGCAACGCAAGGTCCGCGCTGGCCAGGTAATCGGTCATTCCCTTCCCTCGAAAAAGCTCAGCACCTGACGAATGCGGCGCTTGTCGCGCGCAGTCAGGCGTCGGCGCCCACGGTATTGCAGATAGAAACGCAGGCGCTGAGTGGCCGTCAGGTGATACTTGGCTACCTTGTCCAGGCAGGCCAGGTCTTTGATCATGCGATGACGCCACATGAAGCCCCGCCAGAAGTCGCCGGTCGGGCAGTCGATGAAGAACAGCGTGCCCAGATCGTCGACCAGCAGGTTGCGCCATTTCAAGTCGTTGTGGGCGAAGCGGTGCTCATGCATCACCCGGGTGTGACGCGCCAGCTGGCGGCTGAGCTTGTCTACCCAGACGCGGTCGGCCAGGCGTGGGTCGTTGCGCTCGGCCAACGCCGACAGGTCTTCGGTACGCGGCAGTTCACGGGTGATCATGGCCCCTCGGCCGAATGCCAGGCCCTTGCGCTCCAGGCCCCAGGCCACCACCTCGGCCGTGGGAATCTCCCACTTGGCGAACTGCTTGAGGTTCTGCCATTCCGCCTTGATACGGGGCCGGCCCAGATAGCGGCGCATGTGCTTGCCCGCGCCAGTGTAACGCTTGACGTAATAGTTGACCCCGCCACGCTCAACACGGATGACCTCGCTCAGCGGGTCGCGCGTCAGGTGCTCGCCCTTCAGAGCGAACACCGCATCGAGGCTGCCGAAGTCCGACGCCAGATGTTCGTAGCCCGGCGCCAGTGTCCAACCCGACATCAGAGTGCATCCCCATAGCGTTGCTTACGATCGTAGAGTTTCTGCGCTTTGGCTTCGAGCCAGCCGAGCAGCGCGGCTTCTTCGGCCAGCACCTGGCGCAGCGGGCGCTGGAAGTAACCGCGCAGAAAGCGCAGCTTGTCGCGCCGCGTAAGGCCGATATCCAGCGCCGAGAAGTAAAGCGCTGCCAGGTCCTTGTCGCGCCAGCGGCGGCTGATTTTCGCTCGGGTCTGCGCGCGGTGCAGGTCGATCACCGACAGTTTGAAGTCTTCTGGCGTCACCGGCCGATCAGTGTGCAGCAGGAAGTGGCAGATATAGCAGTCACGGTGGTTGACCCCGGCGCGATGCATGCCGCCGGTCATCTTCGCCACCTCAGCGATCAAGGCACGCTTGAGCCGCGGTGCAGGCGGTTGTTTGACCCAATCGATGCTGAAGTCTTCCAGGCTGATGGTCGGCGCCAGCTCCTGGGTGATGATGAACGAATGCTGGCTGGCCGGGTTGCTGCCTCGCTCCCCGTAAGCCACGGCAGTCATGGTCGGCACGCCTGCCTCGTGCAGGCGCTCGATGGCCCGCCATTCCTGGCCCGCACCGAGCACCGGCAACTTGGCGCTGAACAGGTTCTTGAAGATCTCGCCCCAGCCGATGCCGCGGTGGATCTTGACGAAGAACCCTTCGCCGGCCACTTCGGTACGCAACGTGCGGCGCCCTTCCAGCTCGCGGTAAACCTCGCCTTGCAGTGCCTCCACGGCTTCGAAAGGGTCACGCCCAGCCCACAACTGCTTGAAGGGTTCGGCCAGTATCAGCTTCATGCGCTCTCCTGCCCCAGAATCACATCGGCAGCATGCTGCGGCATGCTGTAGAGGTCGGCGCTGTCGGCAAAGGCCAAGCCATTGCGCGACCAGTTGGCGCGGGCCTGCCCATCGTCGAGCATGCGCTTGAGGTAGTCATTGAGCTGTTGCTGTTCAAACGGCTCATCCAGCACCAGGCCACTGTCGGCTTCGGCAATGTAGTGGGCGTAGCCGCACACCTTGGAAACCAGTACCGGCAAGCCAGCCACCAGCGCTTCGAGCAGCACCGTACCGGTGTTCTCGTTGTAGGCTGGGTGAATCAGCAGGTCGGCGCCCAGCAAAAAGCGCGGAATGTCGCTGCGGCCCTTGAGGAACTGCACCTGCTCGCCCAGGCCCAAAGTGGCGCTTTGCAGCTGGAACACCTTCGGGTCGTCCTGCCCGATGACCATCAGCCTGGTCCGCTTGCGCAGTGCCGAGGGCAGCGCGGCCAGAGCCTTGAGGCTACGGTCGACGCCCTTGGTCTTGAAGCCTGAACCGATCTGCACCATCAGCAAGTCGTCATCGCCAAGGTTGAACTCCTTGCGAAATTCAGCGCGGATTTCGGCGGCGTTGGCCGGCGCGCGGCGATCCTGGGAGATGCCAGGCGGCAGCAGATGGAAGCGCTCCACCGGGGTGGCGTAGTGCTTGATGAACAGCGGCTGCTGCACCTCGGAAATCATCAGCACTTGAGTGTGTGCATCCTTGGCGAACACGGCGCGCTCATACTCGGCGAAATGCCGGTAGCGCCCCCAGCGGCGGTACAGCCCACCGCGCAGGGTTTGCGCCTTGTCTTCGAAGCAGCCATCGGCGGCGTAGTACACATCCAGCCCCGGCATCTTGTTGAAGCCGATCAGGCGGTCGACCGGGCGTTTGGCCAGGTCCGCTTGCATCCAGGCGGTGAGTTTCTCGTTACGCCGATGGTTGAAGAGCGCCTTGACCGGCGCCACCAGCACTTCAAAGCCTGGCGGAATGTCACCCTCCCAGATCAGCGTGTAGACACGGATCTGGTGGCCCCGCTTCTGGCACTCCAGGGCAATGCGCATGAAATCGCGCTGCAGCCCGCCGAAGGGGAAATACTTGTAAAGCACGAAAGCCAGTTGCATCAACGAACATCCTCAGCCAGCAGCAGCGCGCTCAGGCGGCTCGCGACATGCTCGGGATTCAAGCGAGTGAAGCACAGCGGCCACTCGCGTTTCAGATCGAACCGGCGCAGATCTTCGGCGCTCGGTTTATAGGTGCATTTCTTTTGCAGGCACGGCGCGCAAGGGAAATCGCTGGCCTGGTGAACCTGCACGCGGCCATAGGCGCCGGTAAGGCCCGGGTTGGTTGGGCCGAACAGGGAAATGGTCGGAACATCCAGTGCCGCGGCCAGGTGACCGAGGCCGGTATCCACCGCCACACACGCTTTAGCCGCCGCCAGCACGCGGGCGACCCCGGCAAGGTTCAACTTGGGGAGCACCTGGCAATTGTTCAAGCCTTGGGCGATGCGCTCGGCCCGGGCTTTCTCCGCCGGGTTGCCCCACGGCAGGCGCACCTGCAGCTTGCGCCTGCCTAGGCGTTCAGCCAGTTCGCGCCAGTAGGCCTCGGGCCAGTGCTTGGTCGCCCATGTGGTGCCGTGCAGAAACACCACGTAGGGCGCAGCCGCAGGCAACTGCAGGCGATCCAGGTCTAGGCCATAGTTGCCGATGCCCTCTGGCAGGTCGTAGGCCAATGCCATGGCGAACAACTGGCGCACCCGCTCCACCGCATGCTGGCCGACGGCAACCGACAACGGCCGGTCATAGAAGCGGCTGGCCCAGCCTTCGCGGGCTGAATAGCGGTCAAGCCCGGCAACTGGCGCCTTGACATAGCGGGTCAGCCACGCCGACTTGACCAGGCCTTGGGCGTCGATCACCAAGTCGTACTTGCGTGCGCGCATGCGCTGTTTGAAGGCCTTCCACTCGCCGCTCTTGATCGTCTGCCAGAGGTTCTTGCGCCAACGGCGGATGGCCACGGGAATCACCTGATCCACCGCTGGGTGCCAGCTGGGGATCTCGGCAAAGCCCTCTTCGACCACCCAGTCGAACTGGATGCCAGGGATGGCGTGGGCGGAGTCGGTCAATGCCGGCAAGGTGTGGATCACATCACCCAGCGACGAGGTCTTGATGATCAGTACCCGCACTTAGTCGACCTCTGCCACGGCATCGATCAGGTTCGGCCCACCCAGGCTGTGCAATGCGGCAATCACCCTGCCAGGCTCCAGTAGGCGCAGGCAGTTGTAATGGCCGAAGCGGCAGGTGCGGTCGAAGCAAGGGCTGCACTCGATGCCGGTGCGTACCACTTCCACTTGCTCGGCCAAAGGCGGCGTAAAGCCTGGTGAGGTAGAGCCATACACCGCGACCAACGGGCGGTTCAGCGCGGCAGCCACGTGCATCAGCCCCGAGTCGTTGGACACCACGGCATCGGCGCAGGACATCAGGTCGATGGCCTCGGCCAACGAGGTTTCCCCGGCCAGGTTATACGACTCTTCCCGCAGCCCTGGAATGAGCCGCTCGCGGATCTGCTCCCCCACTGGGTGGTCGTTCTTCGAGCCGAACAGCCACACTTGCCAGCCTTGGCGGATCATTGCCTCGGCCACAGTGGCGTAGTGCTCGGCGGGCCAACGCTTGGCCTCGCCGAACTCGGCGCCAGGGCATAGCGCCAGCAACGGGCGATCCAGCGCCAGGCCGAACTTGGCCAGTGCCGCCTCGCGGCTTTGCGCTTGGATCTGCAGGCGTGGCCGTGGATACGGCTGCGGCAACTCGGCACCCGGCGCGTAGGCCAATGCCATGAAGCGCTCGATCATCAGCGGATAGCGGGCCTTGTCCAGCTTGCGCACGTCGTTGAGCAGGCCGAAACGCATTTCACCGCGCCAGCCCGTGCGTTTGGCAATGCCGGCAAAGAACGGTACCAATGCCGACTTCATGGAGTTGGGCAACAGGATGGCCTGGTCGTACTGGCCAGCCAGGGACTTGCCGATGCGCCGGCGGGTTGCCAGCTCTAGCGCGCCGTGGCCGAGCGGGAAGCTCAAGGCCTGGCGCACCTCGGGCATGCGCTCGAGGATCGGCCGGCTCCACTCAGGTGCCAGCACGTCGATCACGCAGTCCGGATGCTGCTGTTTCAGGCACTGGAACAGGGTTTGCGCCATTACCATGTCGCCGACCCAGCTGGGGCCAATGATCAGTATTCTCATGCTTAGTCCAGAAACGCTCGGGGAGGCTACAGGCTGCGTAAAGCCTGGCCTCCCCTCTTTATATTCAGGCTATGTGGCGGACAGTGTACCACTCGGGCAGATCCCTGGCTGATCGCAGACCTGTGGGAGCGGGTTGCCCCGCCAACACGGGCCAAGCCCGTGCCAGGCACCGCGGTGCCTTCTTCGCAGGTAAACCCGCCCCCTCAAGAGCTGCGGTGTGCTCAGGTCAAACCCAATTCACCCCAGATCCGCCGCACCTGGCGCCGCTCATCGGCAAACTGCGCCGCATCGATCACCCCGGCCTGCTTCTGCAGGGCCTGGCGGTGCGACGCCGAGCGGAACGCCTTGTACACCTCACGCAACAGTACCGCGTCACTGGCCGGCATCAAACCTGCCTGCTCCAGCTCTTCCAGAATGCGGATGTTATCGGTCCATCGGAGTATGGCCGGGTGCTCGTGTGACCAGGCCAAAGCGGCGTATTGCACCATAAATTCGATATCGACGATACCGCCGGCATCCTGCTTGATGTCGAACGCCATGCCGGCATCGAAGGCATTGGCAGCGGTGCCTGCTGCGGTGGCTTTGGTGCCGAGGTTGTCACGCATCTTGGCGCGCATCTCACTCACTTCGCCGCGCAACTTGGCAAGGTCGCGGGGCTGGCCCAGAACCTTGGCACGCACAGCCTCGAAGCCCTTGGCCACTTGCTCGCAGCCCACCAACACACGGGCGCGCACCAGCGCCTGATGCTCCCAGGTCCAGGCCTCGTTCTGCTGATAGCGCTCGAATGCCCCCAGCGAACTGACCAGCAGCCCTGCGGCGCCGGACGGGCGCAGACGCATGTCGACCTCGTACAGCTGGCCAGAGTTGGTCTGGGTGGTCAGCAGGTGGATGATGCGCTGGCCCAGGCGGGTGAAGAATTGCGCGCTGTCGATGGGCTTGGCGCCATCGGTCTCTGCTTGCGGGTCACCATCGTGGATGAACACCAGGTCCAGGTCCGAACCATGGCCCAGCTCCAGCCCGCCAACCTTGCCGTAGCCGATGATGACGAAGCCTGGGTCGCACAAACTGCCGTCGCTGCGCTTGGGCTGGCCGTGGCGGGCCACGGTCTGGCGCCAAGCCAGGGCGAGCACCTGGTCAAGAATCGCTTCGGCCAGCCAAGTCAGGTAATCGCTGACTTTCATCAAAGGTAGGTTGCCGCTGATTTCCGATGCCGCCACCCGCAGGCTGTGGGCCAGCTTGAAGTGACGCAAGGCTTCCATCTGCTGTTCCAGGTCATCCTCGGGGATGCGTGTCAGCCGCTCGCGCAACTCGGCAGCCAGCTCCGGCGCCAACGGTGGGCTGAACAGGCGGCCCTCGTTGAGCAGCTCATCGAGCAGCAATGGATAGCGGGCGATCTGTTCGGCGATCCACGGGCTGGCCGCGCACAGGGTCAGCAAGCGGCGCAAGGCGCCGGGGTTTTCGGTAAGCAGAACCAGATAGGCCGAGCGCCGCGCCACGGCCTCGACCAGTGGTAACACGCGTTCGAGCACCAGGTCGGGGTTGTCGTGCTCGACCGCCTGGGCCAGCAGACGGGGGATGAAGGCATCCAACCGCTCACGGCCGATGCGCTGCATCGAGCGCAATTGCGGGCTGGCACGCAGAGCGGCCAGGCGGCGCAGGGCTTCGGCCGGCTGTTCGAAGCCGGCCTCTTGCAACTGTCGGCCGGCCGCCTCTTCATCCTGGGCCTGCTCCCACAGCGGCGACCATTCGCCACCCACCACCAGCTCGCCTTCGCCTTCATCCTCGTCCGGGTCGGCGATGACCTGGCGGAAGTGCCAATCCACGCGGGTTCGCCAATGCATCAGTTGTGCATGAAAACTTTGCCAATCGGTAAAGCCGAGCATGTAAGCGACACGCTCCCGGTCCAGCTCATCCTCCGGCAGCATCTGCGTCTGCCGGTCGGCAATGGCCTGGATGGCGTGCTCGGTGTAGCGCAGAAACTCATAGCCTTCGCGCAGCTCTGCCACCACCGCAGGCGGCAGGTAACCCTGGCCTTCCAGTGTCGCCAGCACCTTGAGCAGAGGCCGCTGCTGCAGGCTCAGGTCGCGACCACCGTGGATCAGCTGGAAGGCCTGGGCGATGAACTCGACTTCGCGGATGCCGCCAGCGCCCAGCTTGATGTTGTCGGCCATGCCCTTGCGCCGAACCTCCTGCTGAATCAGCTGCTTCATGGTGCGCAGCGCTTCGATCGCCGAGAAGTCGAGGTAGCGCCGGTACACGAACGGGCGCAGCATCTCTTGCAACTGGGCGCCAGCAGCCTGATCACCGGCCACTACCCGCGCCTTGATCATCGCGTAACGCTCCCAGTCGCGGCCCTGGTCCTGGTAATACTGCTCCAGCGCATTGAAGCTCAGCACCAGCGCGCCGGCCGAGCCGTAGGGGCGCAGGCGCATGTCGACCCGGAACACGAAACCGTCGACGGTGACCGGGTCCAGGGCTTTGATCAGGCGTTGGCCAAGGCGGGTGAAAAATTCCTGGTTGTCCAGCGAACGCTTGACCCCTTGTGTCTCGCCGCCCTCTGGGAAGGCGAAGATCAGGTCGATGTCAGACGACAGGTTCAGTTCCACCGCCCCCAACTTGCCCATGCCCAGCACCACCATGTGTTGTGCCTGGCCGCTGCGGTTGCCGATGGGGGTGCCGAACTGCTGGCAGTGACGCGGGTACAGCCACTGGTAGGCTTCGTCGATGGCGGCGTCGGCAAGGTCGGACAGGTCGCGGCAGGTTTCGCCCAGCTCGGCCTGGCGGGTGATGTCACGCCAGATGATGCGCAGTTGCTGGCGGTTGCGCTCGCGGCGCAGGTTACGCGCCAGTTCCTCTTCGCTTTGCGCGGCCTGGGCCGCAGCGCTAACGTGCCCACGCAGTTCGCCGGGCGCGTACCGGCGGTCCAGCTCACCGCTGGCGAGCAGGGCGAACAGCATCGTTGGCTCGCGTTGTGCCAGGCCCAGCACGAAGGCACTGGCGGCGGCCACCTGGTCGAACTGCTGGCGGTGCAGCGCCGGCCACGATTGCAGGTCGAGTTCAGCGTGGCCCGCCACCGCATCGCTCAAAAACTGCTGATTGCGTACGACCAACGGTTGCAGTGAAACAGGCAGTGCGGGCGGCAAAGGCAGGCGCATGGTCTATCCTTGATCGGCGTGAAATGAAGGGGAAAAAGCGACCGCGAGGTTGCCGGACCACGGTTGGACTGTCGTACAAAAGTTGGAAATAGCTGAAAAAAACGAATCATTGGCAAGAAACATCACGATCCACCTGTTCGCTGCACACCGCCAACCAACATGAACGATTTTCCTCACAAGCCGAGGTGCGACCAAACGTCGCATTTGTGTAGTTTTACTACTACCCATAAGCTGCAAAAGCATGAAATGCCCGAGCAAATGTAGTAAAACTACACGGCGCCGGGAGACACCCCGGTAATCCAAGAATTCACGACGTCTGCCCATAAGGCCAGTCGCAAACTCAGGCCCCCGATTCTGGTGGCCTTTCCGCCCTGGAGCAAGCCATGCAAGACCTCGATCCAATCGAAACCCAGGAATGGCTGGATGCCCTGGAGTCGGTCCTCGACAAAGAAGGCGAAGACCGCGCTCATTACCTGATGACCCGCATGGGCGAGCTGGCCACCCGCAGTGGCTCTCAGCTGCCGTACGCGATCACCACGCCATACCGCAACACCATCCCTGTCACCCACGAAGCACGCATGCCTGGCGACCTGTTCATGGAACGCCGCATTCGCTCGATGGTGCGTTGGAACGCGCTGGCCATGGTGATGCGCACCAACCTGAAGGACTCGGACCTGGGCGGCCACATCTCCAGCTTCGCCTCCAGTGCCACCCTGTATGACATCGGCTTCAACTACTTCTTCCAGGCTCCGACCGAAGAGCACGGCGGCGACCTGATCTTCTATCAAGGCCATGCTTCGCCAGGCGTTTACGCCCGTGCCTTCATGGAAGGCCGCATCAGCGAAGAGCAGATGAACAACTTCCGCCAGGAAGTGGACGGTAAAGGCCTGTCCTCGTACCCGCACCCATGGCTGATGCCTGACTTCTGGCAGTTCCCGACCGTTTCGATGGGTCTGGGCCCGATCCAGGCCATCTACCAGGCGCGTTTCATGAAGTACCTGGAAGCGCGCGGCTTCATCCCTGCCGGCAAGCAGAAGGTCTGGTGCTTCATGGGCGACGGCGAGTGCGACGAGCCCGAATCCCTGGGCGCGATCGCCCTGGCCGGCCGCGAGAAGCTGGATAACCTGATCTTCGTCATCAACTGCAACCTGCAGCGCCTCGACGGCCCGGTTCGCGGCAACGGCAAGATCATCCAGGAACTCGAAGGCGTGTTCCGTGGCGGTGGCTGGAACGTCAACAAGGTAGTCTGGGGCCGCTTCTGGGACCCACTGTTCGCCAAGGACACCAACGGTGCCCTGCAGCGCCGCATGGACGAAGTCATCGACGGCGAGTACCAGAACTACAAAGCCAAAGACGGCGCCTATGTGCGTGAGCACTTCTTCAACACCCCAGAGCTCAAGGCCATGGTCGAAGACCTGTCCGACGACGAGATCTGGAAGCTCAACCGTGGCGGCCACGACCCATACAAGGTCTACGCGGCTTACCACCAGGCTGTGAACCACAAAGACCAGCCTACCGTCATCCTGGCCAAGACCATCAAGGGTTACGGTACCGGTGCCGGCGAAGCCAAGAACACCGCGCACAACACCAAGAAGGTCGACGTCGACAGCCTGCGCCACTTCCGTGACCGCTTCGACATCCCGGTCAAGGATGCCGAGCTGGAAAACCTGCCATTCTTCAAACCCGAAGAAGGTTCGGCCGAAGCCAAGTACCTGGCCGAACGCCGTGCTGCCCTGGGCGGTTTCGTGCCACAGCGCCGGGCCAAGAGCTTCAGCGTACCGACCCCGCCACTGGAAACGCTCAAAGCGATCCTGGACGGCTCGGGCGACCGCGAAATCTCCACCACCATGGCCTTCGTGCGTATTCTGGCGCAGCTGGTCAAGGACAAGGACATCGGCCAGCGCATCGTGCCGATCATCCCGGACGAAGCCCGTACCTTCGGTATGGAAGGCATGTTCCGCCAGCTGGGTATCTACTCGTCGGTCGGCCAGCTCTATGAGCCAGTCGATAAAGACCAGGTGATGTTCTACCGCGAAGACAAGAAGGGCCAGATTCTCGAGGAAGGCATCAACGAAGCCGGCGCCATGTCGTCGTTCATCGCTGCCGGTACCTCGTACAGCTGCCACAACCAGCCGATGCTGCCGTTCTACATCTTCTACTCGATGTTCGGCTTCCAGCGCATTGGCGACCTGGCCTGGGCCGCTGGCGACAGCCGCACCCGTGGCTTCCTGATCGGCGGTACCGCCGGCCGTACCACCCTCAACGGTGAAGGCCTGCAGCACGAAGACGGTCACAGCCACATGATGGCCGGTACCATCCCGAACTGCCGCACCTACGATCCGACCTACGGCTACGAGCTGGCGGTGATCATTCAGGACGGCATGAAGAAGATGACCGAAGAGCAACAGGACATCTTCTACTACATCACCGTGATGAACGAATCCTACCAGCAGCCAGCCATGCCGGCCGGTGTCGAGGAAGGCATCATCAAGGGCATGTACCTGCTCGAGGAAGACACCCGCGAAGCTGCGCACCACGTACAGCTGATGGGCTCGGGCACCATCCTGCGCGAAGTCCGTGAAGCGGCGAAGATCCTGCGTGAAGAGTTCAACGTCGGTGCCGACGTGTGGAGCGTCACCAGCTTCAACGAACTGCGTCGCGACGGCCTGGCCGTGGAACGCGCCAACCGCCTCAAGCCTGGCCAGAAGCCACAGCAGACCTACGTCGAGCAGTGCCTGAACGGTCGCAAAGGGCCGGTCATCGCCTCCACCGACTACATGAAGCTCTTCGCCGAGCAGATTCGCCAGTGGGTACCGAGCAAAGAGTTCAAAGTCCTGGGTACCGACGGTTACGGTCGCAGCGACAGCCGCAAGAAGCTGCGTCACTTCTTCGAAGTCGACCGCCACTTCGTGGTGCTGGCTGCCCTGGAAGCCCTGGCTGACCGTGGCGAGATCGAACCCAAGGTTGTGGCTGACGCCATCGTCAAGTTCGGCATCGACCCGGACAAGCGCAACCCACTGGACTGCTGAGGAGTATTTTTAAGTGAGCGAACTCATTCGCGTACCTGACATCGGCAGCGGTGAAGGTGAAATCATCGAGCTGTTCGTCAAGGTCGGTGACCGTATCGAGGCTGACCAGAGCCTGCTGACCCTGGAGTCCGACAAGGCCTCCATGGAGATCCCTGCGCCCAAGGCCGGTGTGATCAAAGAGCTCAAGGTCAAGCTGGGTGATCGCCTGAAAGAAGGCGACGAACTGCTGGTTTTGGAAGCCGAGGGCGCCGCTGCTGCGGCGCCTGAGGCTCCGGCCGCCGCCGCCGCGCCTGCTGAAGCACCGGCTCCGGCTGCCGAAGCTGCCCCTGCTCCGGCCGCAGCCCCGGCTGCTGCCAGCGTGCAAGACATCCACGTGCCGGACATCGGCTCGTCGGGCAAGGCCAAGATCATCGAAGTGCTGGTCAAGGTCGGCGACACCGTCGAAGCTGACCAGTCGCTGATCACCCTGGAGTCCGACAAGGCCTCCATGGAAATCCCATCGCCAGCCGCTGGCGTGGTCGAAGAAGTGCTGTGCAAGCTCGAAGACGAAGTCGGCACTGGCGACCTGATCTTCAAGCTCAAGGTCGCGGGCGCCGCCCCGGCTGCTGCACCGGCCCCGGCCGCTGCCGAGCCAGCCAAGGCAGAGGCGGCGCCTGCCGCCGCGCCAGCCGCTGCCCCGGCACCCGCTGCCGCCCCTGCTCCGGCTGCCACTGCGCCGGCAGCCGGCAGCAACGCCAAGGTCCACGCAGGCCCGGCGGTTCGCCAACTGGCCCGTGAATTTGGTGTCGATCTGGGCGCCGTTGCGGCCACCGGCCCGCATGGCCGCATCCTCAAGGAAGACGTGCAGGTCTACGTCAAGGCGATGATGCAGAAGGCCAAGGAAGCACCGGCCGCCGGTGCCACCGGCGGCGCTGGCATCCCGCCGATCCCGGCAGTGGACTTCAGCAAGTTCGGTGAAGTGGAAGAAGTCGCCCTGACCCGCCTGATGCAGGTCGGCGCCACCAACCTGCACCGCAGCTGGCTGAACGTGCCGCACGTGACCCAGTTCGACTCGGCCGACATCACCGAGCTGGAAGCTTTCCGCGTTGCGCAGAAGGCCGTGGCCGAGAAGGCTGGCGTGAAGCTGACTGTACTGCCGCTGCTGCTCAAGGCCTGCGCATTCCTGCTCAAGGAACTGCCAGACTTCAACAGCTCGCTGGCACCAAGCGGCAAGGCCATCATCCGCAAGAAGTACGTGCACATCGGCTTTGCCGTGGACACCCCGGACGGCCTGCTGGTCCCTGTGATCAAGAACGTCGACCAGAAGAGCCTGCTGCAACTGGCTGCCGAAGCCGCTGCACTGGCCGAGAAAGCACGCACCAAGAAGCTGTCGGCTGACGACATGCAAGGCGCCTGCTTCACCATCTCCAGCCTCGGCCACATTGGCGGCACCGGCTTCACGCCGATCGTCAACGCGCCGGAAGTGGCGATCCTGGGCGTCTCCAAGGCGACCATGCAGCCCGTCTGGGATGGCAAAGCCTTCCAGCCGAAGCTGATGCTGCCACTGTCGCTGTCCTACGATCACCGTGTGATCAACGGCGCCGCCGCCGCACGCTTCACCAAGCGTCTTGGTGACGTGCTGGGCGATATCCGCACCATGCTGCTGTAATGCGGCACACTGCCCCTCCCGGCGAGGGGCAGCACCTTTTTCGAGCTGCCACGCTCGTACCTCAACCCCGCCAATTGGCGGGGCTTTTTTTGTCCGCCGTTAGGGGGTGGGCGCCTGTGAGATCCAGCGCCGCCCGCGCGGCGCATCGCGAGCTGCGCTCGCTCCTACGTTTGTTTCCGGCCAATAACGCCTGTAGCAGACGCGCGCGACCGCCTTGTTTGTACGACGCGATATTGCGCCATGCACCAAGGCGTCCGCGCGCAAATCCCCCAGGATCAATTGGCCCGAAACAAACGTAGGAGCGAGCGCAGCTCGCGATGCGCCGCGCGGGCGGCGCTGGATCTCACAGGCGCCAAATCACTCAAGGCAAATTAAGGATTTCGCCCCTCCAGCCGAAAACATCTACAAGACAGCCCTCATGGCCGCTTGCCAGCCTCCGGGACATGATGCAACCTTGCCAGATACGCAGCCGTCCAGGCCGCGTCCCCTTCAAGCGAGTCTTCGATGAAAAGCCAACCCGATGCCGCTAGCCGTGTGGCGGCCGAGGTCGTCACGCCGCTCCCCGTGCCCTCGCGGCTGGGCATGCTGCGTTTCGAAAGGCTCAACGAAGCGAGCTGGGCGATGCTGTACCTGGACCCGGCCTGCGACCGCCAATTCGGCATGCCCGCGCCACAACTGTGCGCCCTGGTCGATTCACCCTACGCCAGCCTGATGGAACCCGAGGCGCGCTACCGGCTGCACGATGAAATCCAGCTGCAACTGAACAAGCGCGGTTACTACCGCGTGCGCTACACCTTGCACACCCAGGCCCGTGCGTTGCGTCTGCTGGAGGCCGGCGAGGCATTCAAGCAGCACAACCGCCAGTTGCTGCGCGGGTTCCTGACAGTGCTCGATGATGAAGAAGAAGGCGAAGCCGACCCCAGTGACCTGGAGTCACGCAACAACCGCCTGCAACTGGCCCTGCAGATCAACCAACGCGCCCAGCAGGTACAGCTCGAGCACCTGGAACGCGTGCGCGCCCAGCAGGATCTTATTCTGCGCCTGGCCCGACAGCGGTACAGTGCCGAGAACTCGCTGCTCGAAGCGGCTGAGCTGATCACCCGTAGTGCCTGTGAAATCTATAAGGTCGATTGCGCCAGCATCTGGTACCTGGACGAACAACGCCTGGAGCCGATCAGCGCCTGGCTGCACAAGGAGCAGGTCCATCGCTTGCCCGAGCCGATCGATGCCAGCCGTTTTCCCAACTACCTCGAAGCCCTGCACGCCAGCCGTGCCATCGACGCCCACAACGCCAAGCACGATCCGCGTACCCGCGAGCTGGCAGAAAGCCTGTACGCGGACAACAACGCCATGCTCGACGCCAGTATCCGCGTCGATGGCCAAGTGGTCGGTGTGTTGTGCCTGGAGCAGACCGCCCAACCACGTGCCTGGCAGTCGGATGAAATCGCCTTTGCCGGCGAGCTGGCCGACCAGTTCGCCCAGGTCATCACCAACCACAACCGGCGAACCGCCGCCAGCGCCTTGCACCTGTTCCAGCGGGCGGTCGAGCAAAGCGCCAGCGCCTTCCTGCTGGTCAACCGCGACGGTGTGGTGGAGTACGTAAACCCAAGCTTCACGGCGATCACCCAGTACAGCACCGAGGAAGTCCAGGGCCATCACCTGGCCGAGCTGCCCGCCTTGGAAAACCTCAGCGAGCTGCTGTTCGACTCACCGTCGAGCCTGGCCATGGGCAACAGCTGGCAGGGCGAATTCAAGAGCCGGCGCAAAAACCTCGAACCCTACTGGGGCCAACTGTCGATCTCCAAGGTGTACGGCGACAACCGCGAGCTGACCCATTACATCGGCATTTATGAAGACATCACCCAGAGCAAGCTGGCCCAACAGCGCATCGAACGGCTGGCCTACACCGATAACCTGACCAACCTGGGCAACCGCCCGGCGTTCATCCGCAAGCTCGACGAGCGCTTCGCTCGCGACAGCGAGAAACCGATCTGCCTGCTGCTGGTGGACATCGACAACTTCAAGCGGATCAACGACAGCCTCGGCCATCAGACCGGCGACAAACTGTTGATCAGCCTTGCCCGGCGCCTGCGCAACAGCCTCAGCGCCAACGGTGTGCTGGCGCGTTTCGCCAGCAACGAGTTCGCCGTACTGCTCGATGACACAGGCCTGGAAGAAGGCCAGGGGGTCGCCCTGCAACTGCTGCGAACCCTCGATAAACCGATGTTCGTCGACAACCAGCTGATCAACGTCACCGCCTCCGTGGGGCTTGCGTGTGCACCGCTGCATGGTAGCGACCCGACGACGCTGATGAAAAATGCAGGGCTTGCCCTGCACAAGGCCAAGGCCAACGGCAAGCACCAGGTGCAGGTGTTCACCGAAGTGCTCAATGCCGAGGCCAGCTACAAGCTGTTCGTCGAAAACAACCTGCGCCGCGCGCTGACCCAGAACGAGCTCGAGGTGTTCTACCAGCCCAAGCTGTGCCTGCGCAGTGGCCGCTTGCTGGGCCTGGAGGCGCTGCTGCGCTGGAACCACCCCGAACGCGGCATGATCCGCCCAGACCAGTTCATCAGCGTGGCCGAGGAAACCGGGCTCATCATCCCCATCGGCAAGTGGGTGGTGCGCCAGTCCTGCCGCATGAGCCAGCAGTTGCAGCAAGCCGGCATGGGCTGCCTGCAGGTGGCGATCAACCTGTCGCCCAAGCAATTCTCCGACCCTGACCTGGTCGCCTCCATCGCTTCGATTCTCAAGGAAGAAGGCCTGCCTGCGCATCTGCTGGAGCTGGAGCTGACCGAAGGCCTGCTGCTCGAAGCCAGCGAAGATACCCACCGCCAGCTCGACGAGCTCAAGGCCTTGGGCCTGACCCTGGCGATGGACGACTTCGGTACGGGTTATTCGTCGTTGAGCTACCTGAAGAAGTTTCCGATCGATATCATCAAGATCGACCGCAGCTTCATCAACGAGATCCCCGATAACCAGGACGACATGGAGATCACCTCGGCCGTGGTGGCCATGGCCCACAACCTCAAGCTCAAGGTCGTGGCCGAGGGCATCGAGACGCCAGAACAATTGGCGTTCCTGCGCCGGCACCGCTGCGATGTCGGCCAAGGCTACCTGTTCGACCGGCCGATACCGGGCAGTGAGCTGGAAGAAAAACTCAAGCGCTATCCGCGCGGTCCAATGGCCTGACAGCAGCGCCAAGCTGGGGCACACTAGACCCCATTCGGGTCCAGCGCGGGTTCACCCGCAAGCGGCCCCCACCCCCATTCACAGATACTCAGAGGAACAGCCATGGTCCTGCGTTCGGAAATCTTAGTGAACAAAAATGTCCTGCCAACCGCGGAGCAAGCCCTGCCTGGCCGCGAGACGCCCATGCAGTTACCCGAGTTCCATTACGTGTTCAAGGACACCCCGCTGCTCGGCCCATTCTTCGAAGGCGCCATCGATTTCGCCATCTTCGGCCTTGGCTGCTTCTGGGGCGCCGAGCGGCGCTTCTGGCAGCGCGAAGGCGTGGTCAGCACAGTGGTCGGCTATGCAGGCGGATTTACCCCGAACCCAACCTACGAAGAGGTCTGCTCAGGCCTGACTGGCCACACCGAAGTGGTGTTGGTGGCGTTCGACAAGGACAAGGTCAGCTACCAGGAACTGCTGGCAATGTTCTGGGAGCTGCACAACCCGACCCAAGGCATGCGCCAGGGCAACGACATCGGCACCCAGTACCGCTCGGCCATCTACTGCACCAGCCCGGAACAACTCGAACAGGCCAAGGCCAGCCGCGAGGCCTTCCAGGCGGAGCTGACCAAGGCCGGTTACGGTGAAATCACCACCGAAATCGATCAGGCGCCAACCGTCTACTTCGCCGAGGCTTACCACCAGCAGTACCTGGCCAAGAACCCTGACGGCTACTGTGGCATCGGCGGCACCGGCGTATGCCTGCCACCCAGCCTGCAAGGCAACTGAACCATGAGCACGATGACCCTGTTCCACTCGCCGCTGTCGCCATTCGTACGCAAGGTGATGGTGGTGCTGCACGAGACCGGCCAGCTGCAGCGGGTGACCCTGCAGCCGGTGAACATCACGCCGGTCAATGGTGACGAGCAGCTCAACCAGGGCAACCCGATCGGCAAGATTCCGGCCCTGCGCCTGGAGGACGGCACCGTGCTGCACGACAGCCGGGTGATTTGCGAGTACCTCGACCTGCAGCATGTTGGCCCAGCCCTGTTGCCACGCGAAGGTGCGGCACGCTGGCGGCGCATGACCCTGGCCTCCCAAGCCGATGCGATCATGGATGCAGCGGTCGCATCGCGTTACGAGAGCGTTCTACGCCCCGAAGAGAAACGCTGGGACGGCTGGTTGAACGCCCAGGCAGACAAGATCCGGCGCAGCCTGGCCAACCTCGAACAGGAGCATTTGGCCCAGCTTGCATCGGGGTTCGACCTGGCGGCGATTGGCGTGGCCTGTGCGTTGGGCTACCTGGACCTGCGTCAGCCGCAGTTTGGCTGGCGTGAGCGCCAGCCTGGCCTGGCGGCATGGTATGCCGAGGTCAGCCAGCGCCCATCGATGGTCGCCACAGCCCCATCAGCTTGAAAAACAGGCCAAGCCGGGCGGTATCAGCAGTCCGGCTTGCCAGCGGTGAACCGCTTGGCTGGGTTCACCGCCGCCTTGAACTCGCGCAGGGCCTTGGCCCCTATCAGCAGCGGATAGTTGAAGTTGCTGCGGTCGACCAAGTTGACCTCAACAGTGCGCTTCACATCCCCCAGGCATAGCTCGAGGTCTACCACCGGGCGCTTGGACAGCTCGGGCACATCGCCCTCGTCCTCTTCATCGGCGCGGCCTTTGATTTTGCTGATGCGCGAAACCTTGTGCTCGTACACCTTGCCGTCCGAATCCTTGGTGGCCAAGCGGAACCGCACCCAATCCTCGCCATCGCGGGTGAAGCGCTCGATGTCCTTGGCAGACAGCGACGCGGTATAGGCACCGGTGTCCATCTTGGCTTTCAGGGTCTGGCCCAGTTCAGGCAGGGCGATGTTCTCGTAACGGCCGTATAGCGTAGGGTCAGCGGCCATGACCGGTAGCGCTACCAACGACAGCAGGGCAAGCAAAGATTTCACAGGGCAGGCTTCCTTGAAAAGAGTCAGTGCTTAGACTGCACTGGCAGGATAGGTTCGTCGGTACCCAGGTTAATCAACATAATGTGAAACATTTGTCCCTGCCACTTGGCACTGGATGTTTGGCGTTGGCTACCACCCTGCTTATCATTGCCAACCGTTTCATTCCTACAACAAGAGTTTCCCTATGCGTCGCCTGCTAATCGGCCTGTTCACCACCACCCTGCTGCTGCTCAACACCGTGGTATTGATTTGCCCGCTGCTGGTCTTCGCCCTGCTCAAGCTGGTGCTGCCCGGCCGTGGTCGCGACTATGCGTCCTGGGCGGTCATGTGGGTGGCTGAAACCTGGTCAGAAATCGACAAAGCCATTTTCGCGTTGTGCATCCCCACGCAATGGGACATCCGCGGCGTCGAGAACCTGCGCAGAGACACCTCGTACCTGGCGGTGAGCAACCACCAAAGCTGGGTCGATATCCCGGCGCTGATCGAAAGCCTCAACCGCCGCACACCGTTCTTCAAGTTCTTCCTGAAGAAAGAATTGATCTGGGTGCCGCTGCTGGGCCTGGCCTGGTGGGGGTTGGATTACTCGTTCATGAAGCGCTACAGCAAGGCGTTTCTGGAGAAACACCCGCACCTCAAAGGCAAGGACCTGGAAATCACCAAGGCTGCCTGCGAGCTGTTCAAGCGCCAGCCGGTGACCGTGGTTAACTACCTCGAAGGCACGCGTTTCAGCCAAGCCAAGCACCGCGAGCAGCAGTCGCCCTACCGCCACCTGCTCAAACCCAAAGCCGGCGGGGTGGCCTTCGTGCTGGCCGCGCTGGGCGAGCAACTGGATGCCTTGCTGGATGTGACCATCGTCTACCCCGGCGAGCAGGCGCCGGGCTTCTGGGCTTTGCTCAATGGCAGCATCAGCCGGGTGATCATCGACATCAACGTGCGTGAGCTGGACCCAGCCTTGTGGGCCGGGGACTACGAAAACGATCCCGCCTTCCGTCAGACCGTGCAGGACTGGGTCAACCAGCTGTGGCTGGAGAAGGACCAGCGCATCGAGGCTTTACGCGCCGAGATGCGCTGAGCCTGCCGCTTAGCGTTTCACCAGCTGCATGATCTCGAAGGCGTTCAACGCCGCCCCGCGCAGCAGCTGGTCACCACTGATGAACAGGTCCAGACCGTACTGGCCATAGATGAGGTTGAAGCGAATCCGCCCGACCTCCACTGCATGTTTGTAGGTGGAGGTCATCGGCATCGGGTAGCGCCCGGCTGCCGGGTCATCCACCAGTTCAACCCCAGGCGCTTCGGCCAGCAGCCGCCGCACCCCCTCCAGCGAGTGAATAGGCTGCTTGAACTTGAGTGTCAGGCTTTCGGCATGGGAGCGCAGGGTCGGCACTCTCACCGCCGTGGTGCTGATGGCAAGGCGCGGCTCGCCAAGTACCTTGCGCAACTCCCACACCACCTTCATTTCCTCACGGGTGTAGAGGTTGTCTTCGAAACGGTCGACCTGCGGGATTACGTTGAAGGCCAGGTTATGGGCGAAGTTCTCGCTGCCGTTGTCCAGGCCATAGTCCTCGAAACCACGCGCCCGCTCGCGCAGCTCCAGCATCGCCGGCTGCCCGGCACCGCTGGCGGCCTGGTAGGTGGAAATGATCGCGCTTTCAAGGCCGAACGCCTGGTGCAGCGGGCCCAGCACCATCAAGGCGATAGCCGACGAGCAATTGGGGTTGGCGATCAGGTATTCGCCTTTGTAGCTTTTGCCGTTGATCGGTGGCACCAGCAATGGCACATCCGGGTGATAGCGGAACGCCGAAGAGTTGTCGATCACCACCGAAGATTGTGCCAGCTGTTCGCCGTATTTGAGGGCGAACTCCCCGGAAACACACAGGAACACCACATCGCAGGTGGCGCAGGCCTCGACCGAGAATGGCTCGATAAGGTAGTCCCGCCCGCCTACCTGCAAAAGCTTGCCAGCAGAGCGCGGCGAGGCCATGCAGAGCACCTCGAGCTCGGTCGGGCCGAGCAGCTCGAGCATGGTCAGGCCAACGGCACCGGTACAACCGACAACTGCGATTCTTTTCATCACAACTCCTTGATCTGGCAAAGCCGGGTGCCACTCAAGGCACCCGGCAACTTCTCATGCCGTGCGCAGTTTCGCGCCCGCCTGTTGCACCACTGCCCGCTGGGCCCGCACCGAGTTCCAGGTGAACACGCCAAGCGCCACCCAGATGAACAGGAACGCCACCAGTTTCAGCGGCGAGACATGCTCCCCATAAACGAATGCGGCCAGCAGGAAATTGCAGATCGGTGGCACGAACTGCAAGAAGCCCAGGGTGACCATGGACAACTGCTTGGCCGCCAGGCTGTACCACCACAGTGGCAGCACCGTAATCAGCCCCGTTGCCGCCAGCAGCAGATCGGTGCCCAGCGCCAGGCCAAAGTGATGCCCCAGCCCCTGGCTGCCGGCGTAAGCCAGGAACACCAGGGCGAATGGCAGCAGTGCCATGATCTCCAGGGTCTGGATCACCACCGGGTCACCCGGCACTTTCTTCTTGAAGATGCCGTAGAACGAGTAGCATGAGCCGATGATCAGCGCGATCCATGGGAACGAGCGCAGGTTCAGCAGCTCGAACGCCATCAGCGTCACCCCGATCACGGCAAGGCCGATAGCCAGCACTTGCAGCCCGCTCAGGCGCTCTTTGAACAGCAGGCGTGACACCGCCATGCTCATGATCGGGCTGAGGAAGTAGCCAAAGGCTACTTCCAGCACACGCCCAGTCATGATCCCGTAGATATACATCAGCCACCACAACCCCAGGACCGCAGCGACCGTCAGCACATGCTGGGCGCGGATGGTCGGCAGGGTTGCCCGCAGCTTGCCCACCCGCCCGCTGACCACCAGCAGGGCGACCAGGAACAGCTCGGCGAAGACGATCCGCCACGACAGCAGGTGGTAGGCATCGAGCTGGCCGAGCGGCTTGTACCACAGTGGGTACGACCCCCACAGCAAGGTCGCACCCAAGCCATAGAAGATGCCGGCACCTGCGCTGGCGTCTTTGTCTGCACTCATGCCGGCAGCCCTTTGCCAAGCTTGCGGGCGATACCGTCCCAGTAGATTTCCATCAGGTGCAGGTACTGCTGGATACCCTCGACGAACAGCGCACGCTGCTCAGGGGTCTGCAGGTGCTTTTCCATGATGTTGAACACGGCGTTGGAGTGGCCCACTTCCACCTCCATGTGCAGGGTCCAGAAGAAGCGCTGCTGGGCGCTCATGCCTTCCTTGATCAAACCGTCGTTGTACTTGCTGACCATCGAGGCGGACATCGCCTCGTCGGCGAACAGGCCGCCCAAAGCCTTCTGCAGCGGCGGGGTGGTGTACAGCGCACAAATGCCGTCGTTGAGTGCCTGGGTGCTGGGCAGGCACTTGTAGCCGTCGATTTCCTCGGCGCTGATGCCCTTGTCCAGCAGGAACTTGCGATACAGGTCCGAGTGCGAATGGGTTTCGCCCAGCTCGTCGCGGGCATTGAAGGCAATGGCGCGCAGCACGGCTTCATCGCGGGTCAGGGTCGAGATGCCGCAAACATAGAACGGCAGAAACTTGAAGTAGTGCAGCGTTTCCAGATAGAGCACCTTGCTCTGCTCGGCATCCAGGCCTTCGGCTGCATAGGTATTAAGGAACGGGTGCTCGGTAGCGCGGTGCTTGAGGATGCTGTCGATCTGCTCGTTCATGAACAGTTCGAGCTCGAGCGAAACATCGCCGCTGCGCACGACGTAGGCGGAATCGGACTGGAAGGTTTCCTGGGAGATGGACATGTGCGTTTCCTTGCAAAAGAGGTTAAAAATTCCGAAAAGGCCCGGGGCCTGTGCCCCAGGCTTGCAGCCGATCAGGCGTCGTGGCCGCGGTGCTCGGTGCCCCAGATCACGTCGATGCTCTCGTGGGCTACGTCGGTGCGCCGGTCATGGGCACTGGCCCAGCAGGTGTTGAGGATGATTCGCGTGGTTTCCTGCTGGATCGGTACCACGTGGTGCAGCGTGGTGTCGGATTTCAGGAAGTACACATCACCCTTGAGGTGGTGATACGACTTGATGTCGTTGTTCAGGATGTACTGCCAGATCTGCGGGTCTTTTTTGTCCCACTCGCTGTGGGGCACGCACTGCAGTACGCCACCGATGGCCGGGTCCTCGGGCGCTTCGATGATCCAGATCAGGGTGTAGGGGTAGTCGCCCCAATGCCAGCCGTGGGTATCGCCTGGGTGGCTGAGCTTGGTGATCAGGTACTGCTCCTGCTCCCAGCAGGCCGCCAGGTCATCACCTGCGATATTGCCGAGAAAGCGCTGCACCGCAGGCGACTCATAGATCGCCGGGATCAGGTTGCCACTGCTTTTGATCTCTGGCTGGTTGACGTTGTACATCTTGCGGTAGGTGTTGCCGGTCGAGGCCACGGTCACGTCGCGACGTACCGAGTGGTCATCGAGCAACTGATGCACCTCACCGTGCACGTCCTCCAGCAGGCCGCGAGGCAGGAAGGTGAAGTCCTTGAAGTTGAAGTAACCGTTGCGCCGGAACGCGTTGCGGATCTGTTTCATCCGCGTCTCATCGGCCAGGATGGCGTCGAAGTGTTGGCTCAGTTGCTGTTCCAGTGCATCCATCGGCGAAGCTCCTTGGGTTGGCAAGCAGGCACGTCTTTCCTGTAGCGCGCGCCTTGTTTTTGTGGTGAATCAGGGTTGCTGCAGTGCCAGCAGTGCCGGCTGGCGACGACTGAGCAGCGTCAGCAATGGGCCGGTCATCAATGTGGTGACGATGGTCATGACGATCAGCAGGGTGAACAGCTGGGCGCTGATCAGGCCCAGGTCCAGGCCGATCTTGAGCACCACCAGTTCCATCAGGCCACGGGTATTCATCAACACACCGATGCGCAGCGACGTGCGCCAGGGGTAACGCACCAGACGCGCGCCCAGAGCACTACCGGCGACTTTGCCGACCACTGCCACCAGCAGCACCAAGGCCAGTGCGCCCATGCCGGTTTCAGCGAATGCACCCGGGGCGGTGCTCAGGCCCGCCAGGGCGAAGAAGCAGGGCATGAACACCATCAAGGCCAGGTGTTCCAGGCGCTCGATGATCATCTGCAACAAATGTTCGTCACGCGGCAGGCACAGCCCGAACAGAAACGCTCCGAATACCGCATGTACCTGCAGCCAGTGGGTCAGGCTGCCATAGACCATGACCCCGGCCAGCAGCCCCAACAGCACCTGGGGTTGCCCGTACCCACTGCGACCGGCCAGCCAACGCGCCAGTGCCGGGCGCAGCACCAGCAGCGAGAACACCACCAGAACCAGCAGGCCAGCGACCCGTGCCGCCAGCAGCGGCAGGTTGCCGTCGTTGCTGTGGACCATGGCCACCAACGCCAGCAGTAACCAGGCTCCGACATCGCTCATGGCCGCGGCAAGCATGGCCACTGCCCCCTCTTGCGAAGCCAGCAGGCCGTGCTCTTTGAGAATACGCGCCAGCACGGGGAAGGCAGTGACCGAGCACACCGTGCCGATAAACAAGGTAAATGCCAGCAGCGACACGCTGGGCGGCGCGAAGCGGGCGTACAACCATGGCGCCAGCGCGGCCCCCAGAAGAAACGGCAGCGCGATGCTGAACACACCCACCACCGAGGCCTTGACGCCGCCCAGGCGCTCGCCAGCAGGGAACCGGAATTCTGCGCCGATGACGAACATGAACAGCAGCAACCCGAACTCACTCAAAGCCCTGAGCTGCGCGGTGTCATCCGGGTCGAACAATGCGGCCTGCAGGCCTGGGAACAGCTGCCCAAGTACCACCGGGCCAATCAGGAAACCGGCGATCATCTCTCCCACCACCTGCGGCTGCCCAATCCGGTGCAACAGGTAGCCACAGGCTTTGGCCATGGCCACCACGAACAGTAGGGTCATCAACATCATCGCTCGGTCCCTCAAGCAATCATTCAGGTCCACGGTCACGCTGTGGGTGCTCAGTGAGACTTGGCTCAACATCCAGCCTGCGCAAGAGCGCGAAGCAAAGCCGTCGGTCGCATCATGCGCTGCATGCTTTGGTCTTATATGGGCGGGGATTGTAGGAATGTGAACCGGTTCGCTACAGTGCGTTTACCGTCAACAATTGGGAAAATTCCGCCAAATGAGCGAGATGCCAGGGCTGGTCGCCACGTTGGCCTACGAAGGGCTGTGCACCTTTGAATTTGGGATCGCCGTCGAGATCTTCGGCCTGCGCCGTCCGGAGCTGGACATCCCTTGGTATCAACACCAAGTGGTCGCGGTCGATGATGGGCCCATGCATGCCGCAGGCGGCGTGCGTATCAGCGCAGACGCGGGCCTCGAGGGCCTGGCAAGGGCGCAGACCATCATCGTGCCGGGCTGGCGTAGCCGCCACGAAGCACCGCCCGCTGCCCTGCTCGACGCACTGCGCGCAGCCCATGCTCGCGGTGCCCGGCTGCTGTCGATCTGCTCCGGTGTATTCGTACTCGCCGCCACAGGCCTGCTCGACGGCAGGCGCGCCACCACTCATTGGCAGTTCGCCCATGAGCTGGCATCGCGCTTTCCGCATATCGAGGTCGACCCTAACGTGCTGTATGTCGACGCCGGCCAACTGATTACCTCAGCTGGCAGCGCAGCCGGTATCGACGCCTGCCTGCACCTGGTGGCGCGCGACCATGGCACCCACGTCGCCAACACCGTGGCCAGGCGCCTAGTGATGGCGCCGCAGCGCACCGGCGGCCAGGCCCAGTTCATTCCAATGCCGATCATGAAAGCGCCGCGCAACGAGCTGAGCCGGGTATTGCAATGGGCGCGGGAAAACCTGGAGCAGCCGATCAGCATCTGCCAGATGGCCGAAAAAATGGCCATGAGCGAACGTACCTTCCTGCGCCGCTTCAAGGAAACCACTGGCCTTGCCCCCAAAGCATGGCTGCAGCAAGAGCGCATCAGCCGCGCCCGTGAGTTGCTTGAAAGCACCGCTGGCAATACCAACGATATCGCCGAAGCCTGCGGCTTCACTTCCACGGAAAGCTTCCGCGTAGCCTTCCGCACCACGGTTGGCATTGCCCCTTCGAGTTACCGCAAACATTTCGGTGCAAGCCCTGCCCTGCATGAGGCCAAGAGCTGGCGCGCCCAGTGCTGATGGGCTCGGCGAGCCGATTAGAAGCTGCCTTTATAATTTGTATTAGCGAATCTTTCGTTGATGCCGCAGGGCAAAGCGGATAAAAATCTGTCAACAAAAACAAACACAGGTTTTTCCGATGGGCAGTCAACACTCCGCCGGCGATGCCGCTAGCACCGCGCAACTGCGCCGCGTTCTCGGGCTTCCTGCCCTGGTCTTCTTTGGTTTGGTGTACATGGTGCCGTTGACCATTTTCACCACCTACGGCATCGTCACCGAGCTCACCGGGGGCCGCACCGCCGGGGCCTACCTGGTCACCCTGCTGGCGATGCTGTTCACCGCCGCGTCATACAGCGTTATGGTCAAGCGTTTTCCGGTGGCGGGCTCGGCATATTCCTACACCAACATGGCTTTCGGTCCAAATGCCGGGTTTCTCGCAGGCTGGTCGCTGCTGCTGGACTACCTGTTCCTGCCGATGATCAATTATCTGCTGATCGGGTTGTTCCTCAACATTGCCTTCCCGGCTGTGCCCGCCTGGGTCTTCGTGCTGGCCTGCATCGCCCTGGTGACCTTGCTCAACGTGATCGGCATTCACTCGGTGGCCAAGACCAGCAACCTGATCGTCGGTGCGCAGATCGTGTTCATCGTGGTGTTCGTTGCGTTGTCGTGTCACTCGCTGGCCGGCCAGCCGCTGGAGTTGCTGTCGCCGTTGCTGGGCGATGGCTCCAAACCCGGTTACGCCCCGATCATGGCCGGTGCTGCAGTACTGTGCCTGTCGTTTCTAGGCTTCGATGCCGTTTCGACGTTGGCCGAAGAATGCCGCGATGCTCGCCGCGACGTGCCACGGGCGATCATCC
This sequence comes from Pseudomonas sp. KCJK9000, assembly GCF_046230725.1. Taxonomy (NCBI): domain Bacteria; kingdom Pseudomonadati; phylum Pseudomonadota; class Gammaproteobacteria; order Pseudomonadales; family Pseudomonadaceae; genus Pseudomonas; species Pseudomonas sp. KCJK9000. The sequence goes on from NZ_JBJJLN010000042.1 coordinate 39,989, forward strand.
TCACCACCTTGTTCGCTGGCCTGCTGTTCACCGTGCTGGCCTACGTCAGCCAACTGGTGCTGCCTGGCACCACCTTCAGCAACGTTGATGCGGCCGCCAACGAGGTGATGTTCAAGGCTGGGGGGCAGTTTCTGGCCAATTTCTTCACCGCAGCGTTCGTAGCTGGCAGCCTGGGTTCGGCACTGGCGTCACAGGCGGCGGTGTCACGTATTTTGTTCACCATGGGGCGCGACAACGTGCTGCCCCGGCGCAGCTTTGGTTACCTCTCGCCCCGCTTCGGCACGCCAGTGTTCGCCATTGCGCTGGTGTCGGCGTTCTCGCTGCTGGCGGTGGTGATCGATCTGGCGACTTTGGCGTCGCTGATTAGCTTCGGTGCGTTGGTGGCGTTTTCGGCGGTGAACCTGGCGGTGGTTAAAACCCATCTGGTGGACCACGCTGCGCAGCGTGACCTCAAAGGGATGCTGAGTTATGGCGTGGTGCCGCTGGTGGGCTTGGCGCTGACCCTGTGGCTGTGGACCAGCCTGTCGGCGCTGACCTTGGTGATTGGGCTGTGCTGGTTCGCCCTGGGGCTTGCTTACCTGGCGGTGTTGACCGCTGGCTTCCGCCGCCCGGTGCGCCTGGTGGACTTCACAGAAGCCGCTTGAGCGGGCTTGCAACTGTGGGGTTTACCCGCGGTGGCGATGGTGAAGTCATCAGCGCATTCATGAGTGACCTGCCCACATAGGGGCTAGTGCTGGGGCTCGGCGTTAGCTCTTCGGTGGGGCGCAGATCGAGCGCCGCCCGCGCGGCGCATCGCGAGCTGCGCTCGCTCCTACGTTTGTTTCGGGCCAATTGATCCTGTGGGATTTGCGCGCGGACGCCTTGATGCATGGCGCAATATCGCGTCGTACAAACAAGGCGGTCGCGCGCGTCTGCCACAGGCGTTACTGGCCCGAAACAAACGTAGGAGCGAGCAAAGCTCGCGATGCGCCGCGCGGGCGGCGCTCGATCTCACAGGCGCTAAAAGGCTCAGATTGAACCCCATAGGGCCCGCATTCAGCCATCAGACCGAAGGCTGAGCCAATGGCGCTGGGGTAGTCCACAGGCTACCCAGGTTCTGCAACAACGACCCAGCAATGCCCTGCTGCCCCAGGTACTGCAGAATCAACGGCGCGAACTGCCCGATCATCCCGGTATCCATCCCCAGAGCCTTGAAGGCGGTGTCCAGGTCGCTGCGGTTCTGCACATCGTTGCCCAGCGCCTTGTCCAGCGCCGACTGGCTGCCCTTTTCGCCTCCCAGCAAAGCCCCCAATCCATTCAACCCGCCCAAGGCATTGGCCCCGGACAGTAGGTCCAGCCCTGGTACAGCCTTGGTCAGTTGCCCGTACTCATCGCTGCTGAGGTTATTGCGCGCCAGCCCCAGCATCGCCCCTGCCCCGCCCACGGCCTGTTCGGGGGTGATATTCAGTTGGCTGCCTAGGGTATTGAGCAGATTGGCTTGCGCTGCAGGGGCCTGCACCTGGCCTTGTTGCTGGGGGTTCTGCATGGCAGAGACGGCATTGGCCGCGTCACCGAGA